>DATGND010000277.1:0-35270 GCA_035306925.1 Bacteriovoracaceae bacterium
ATAAAGCGTGAAACCAAACAGGAGGAATAATCATGCGTGCAGTTATTGAAATTATTCTTGCGATAATTTTTACGGCCGTCACTGGAACGACAGTTTTAAACTTCTCTAGTAAGGCCATCAAAAAGGAAGCTCTCACAAAAATACAAAGGGGTCTGCCAAGCTTAAAAGATTTTACTTTAAAAATGATTCAGAGAAATTAAGCCCCTTTTGGCCATAGCTCTATTAGTACCAAAATTCAAAAAGGCTTAATGACTAGTTAATCACATTTATTAGAACAACATGTCTCTTTTACTGGCTCTACTTTCTTGATTTTTGATAACCTAATTATGCTAATACCGCCACTAATTACTATAATAGAGACAATTCCACCAATAATTAAATCTGGTATATTACTATTAAGAAAATAAACTAACGCACCAGAAACAATTACTCCTGTATTAACAATTACGTCATTAGCAGAAAAAATCCAACTGGCCTTCATATGAACTTCGCCGTCTTTATGCTTGTGAATCAAAACAAGACACCAAAGGTTCGCGATAAGAGCGATCATTGAAACGACAATCATATAATTAGAAAGTGGCTCACTCCCAAAGTAGAACTTTCTACCGACCTCGACTAGGCAAAGCAAGCCAAGAGAGATTTGCATTACTCCACTAAAGTATGCTGCTTTGTGCTTCATTGAGATCGACTTTCCGACAGCGTAAAGACTTAGGCCATAGACAAATGAATCAGCTAGCATATCAAGTCCATCAGCGAGAAGCCCTGTAGACTCAGCATAAAACCCTAACATGATCTCAATAACAAACATCGTAAAGTTTATGCCTAGTAAGTATTTTAACGTTTTCGCTTCTACACTAGGAGCAATATCTGGAACTTCATCAATTCCTATTTCTTCTGTACTAATTAACTCACCAGGAAGGGATATGGTATTCAAAGATTCTATTATTTGGTGCTTATCCACACTATGATAAAAATGCACAATCCTAGACTCTAAATCAAACTCCATCTTTGCACTTGGATCTAAGTTTTCCATCAATCCTTCGATCATTTTTATTTCCGAAGGACAATCCATTTTTTTTATATTTACAGATGTTTTTTGCACCTATGCCATACCTTTTTCCAATTTTAATCTGGAAGCGATGAAAAAAGAGAGGACTAAAAGAACCATAATCATTTGTGCGATTAGAACTTCTAGCGTCGAATTAAAGCCTATTGATGGTAGAGAAAAAATATCTAGCGAAGTTTGTGGAAATACACCAGTCTTTTGAAGAGCACCAATTCCTTTTCCTAAAAAAATTGTCGATAAACTCAAAATTAATATAGTTGATGCCTTAAATAGATACTTTAAGTTAAGCTTGATTGAGAATTTAATCGCAACCAAAATGACAAAAAAGGTTAATAGCACTGCTGATATAGCTCCAATTCCAACAAAGTACTGCTGATAACCGTCAAGAATTAATACTTTAAGAAAAAGTATTGTTTCAAATATTTCTCTAAAAGATGCAGTAAATGCAATAAAAAATAAAGTCAAACCTCTCCCACTTCCGAGAGTAGTGTCTACTGCTGAGGTAAATTTATCTTTTAGTTTTTGAATATCAGTATTTTTATGCATCCAGTATCCGACATAAAACAATAATAAGGATGCGATTAACGCAGTATATCCCTCAAGAGATTCAGCAACTTCCCCTGTTATACTAATATATCTACTCAGCAAGATATATGCACCAACTCCGATTGCTATTGATGAAAAATATCGCAGACGAACCAAGCTTTTGGGCTTAAAAACAATAATTTCAGTGATTTAAAAATAGTGCAAAAAATATCGCACAAAAAATGGTCGGGGTGATTGGATTCGAACCAACGACCACCTGCTCCCAAAGCAGATACGCTACCAGACTGCGCTACACCCCGATGGTTTTGAATAGGAATAAATATTTAAGTCTTTTTTTGCGATTTGTCCACGTTTTCTTTAAAGAAAGATAAAGCATTTTTAACAGCTCTTGCGCGATGCGAAAACTCATTCTTCCACACAGGTAAATTAGCTACTGTTTCGCTCTTTCCCTCTGGAATAAAAACCGGATCATAACCAAACCCATGCTCTCCAGAAATCTGAGTTCCAATCTCGCCTTTCATTCTTCCCTCAAAGAAATAAACCTCTTCCTCTGAAAAGTAAAAACACAGCACACAGACAAAATGTGCTCCACGCTCCACACCTTCTTTTTGAGCATAAATATCCAAAAGCTTTTGGCATTTATCAGTATAAGAAGAAAGCTCCGGAGCAAAACGGGCACTTTGCACTCCTAAAAGCTCTGGAAAGGCATCCAAAACTAAGCCTGAATCATCGGCCAGAGTAGGAACTTTGAATTTTTGATAATAGCTTTTAGCCTTTAAAAAAGCATTTTCTTGAAAGGTAGCCCCTGTCTCATCTACCTCAATAGCGTGAGGAGCAGGAGCGACTTCTATTTGATTCTCAAATAATAAAGAAAACTCTTCCGCTTTATGAGAGTTACTCGAAGCTAAAATAAATTTCATTCAATACCTTTAAGGACTTCTTGTTGAGCTTCCGTGACTTTAATCATTGCCCTTTGAGCACATTGAATGAGGTCTTGAAGCTGTTCAAAAGAAAATGGCTCACCTTCAGCTGTTCCCTGGATTTCCACAAATTTCCCAGATGTAGTCATAACCACATTCATATCTGTTTCGCAGCTTGAATCTTCTTCGTAGTTTAAATCTGCGATAATTTCATTATCTTTGTTGATTCCAATAGAGATAGCAGCTAATCCATCTTTTATAGGAGAAGCGGCCAGAAGACCTTCTTTAATAAGCCTTCTAACAGCAATTTCCAGAGCTACATAGGCCCCTGAAATGGAAGTAGTGCGAGTACCACCATCTGCAATTAACACATCACAATCGATTAAAATTGATCTCTCCCCTAAGGCCTTAAGATCAACAATCGAACGAAGAGAACGGCCAATCAAGCGCTGAATCTCCTGAGTTCTACCAGAAGGTCCCTTTCTTTCACGATCATTTCGTGAGTGAGTTGACCCTGGAAGCATAGAATATTCAGCCGTCACCCAGCCTTGCCCCTTTCCTTTTAAAAAATTTGGTACTGATTCTTGAACAGAAGCGGTAATATGGACTTTGGTATTTCCAAATTCTGCAATTACTGAACCGTAGGTGTAAGGATTGATATTTGGGGTAAACTTAATAACACGGGGTGTATCTCTTTTAATTGGCATTGGTATCCTTTATGATTAGACAGATTCATTTAGAACAATGTGATTCTACACAAGATGTACTTAAAGAACAATTAAGCCGTTATCCTGGCGAAAATATTCTCATCAGTTGTGATTTACAAACCAGCGGAAGAGGCAGAGGCAATCATCAATGGAGTCCCATGCCCGGAAGCTTGTACATGTCATTCAGCGTCGCTCCCTCTGTTATCCCTAGCTTTACGGCCATCGAACTTTCTGTACTTGTTGCAGAATTTTTTGAAGGATCAAAACTCACACTTAAATGGCCTAATGATATTTATAATCATGATTTAAAGAAATGCGCGGGTATTCTCATTCAGCAATCTAATAATCAAATGATGGCAGGAATAGGAGTTAACCTTTATTCAAACAATGAAGCTTACGGCGGAGTTTTTAATCAAAACTTTGAATGCGATAAGAAGTCATGGTGCCTTGAACTAGTAAAATTTATCAATGAAAATAGATTCACCTGTATTACTGAATTAAAAAAGAAATGGATGGAAAAATGTCATCACCTTAATGACATGGTCGTCATCATTGATGGGAATGAAAAAATTTCAGGGGCTTTTCGCGGTCTAGGCGAGTATGGTGAAGCCCTCATTGAAAATAGTGAGGGCATTCACAGAGTGTATAATGGAAGTCTTCGCTATTTTAATCCTGATCTTCAAGAACTTTATTAGAGATCTTCTTCAGTTCTGAGCGAATGAGATTTTCTGCCAGGTCAGGAATCATCTCCCAGGCAATCTTTTCAATTTTTGAAGAAAATAGCTCATCAAGATACTGTTTCACGTATTTTTGTACCATTTCTTCAACTTCTTCTCGAGAGACAGCAGAGATAGGCGCTGGAGTAGACTTTAATTCAGGAACGACATCATTTTCATCCAGGCGAGGGAAAATATCTTCATCAGATTCAAAAACTTTTTCAGTCTGCTCAAGATCTTTCACTCCCTGCTCGACTTCAGTTTTAAAGTCTTCAAACTCATCAACCTTCCACAAGTCCGCTTCTACTTCATCCTTGATCATCTCTTCTAGTTGATCAATATCAGAAGTTTCTTCAGTAGGGTATGTTTCTTCAAACTCGATCTCTGAAGGATAGTCAGTGTAGCTTTCCAAAGAAATAAGTTTTGATTCTTTTTCCTTAGCTTCTACCTTCGGTTTTATTTCAGGATACTCAAGGTCAGCAGCACTTGGAGTCATTGCTGTTGGATACTCTAAATCAGCTTCACTCGGAAGGTTCACATCAGTTTTTTCTTCTTTTTTAGTTTCTGCTGCTACTTCTGCTTCTGCTGATTCAGGAAGATCTATCACTGGAGGAAGATCAACCATTGGTCCTGTTGGAGATTGATTAATAACTCCAGGGATACTCATTCCCCAATCGTTCATCTCTTTATCAAGCGCATTCATATCTCCACCTGAAGACGCTGGAGCCGCATCTTCAATCTTAGGTGGAACTTTCTCAACAGTATCATTTACACTCCATTGAGATTCCAGATTATCGAAGGATGAGGTTTCGTGAGGAGGATTGGCAATTCCTGGTTCCTGATGAGTTAATCTTTTACACAGAGAAATAAATTTGTTGGAATCAAACGGCTTTACGATTTTGTCTGAAGCTCCACATTTTTCCATGGTAGCATCATCAATCGTGTCGAATGTCCCCATTAAGAATAGAATCTGAGTGGTAGGGGATTTTACTTTAATTTTTTCTGCAAGTTCAGGACCAGAATATTTATCTGATAGATTAAAGTCTAAACAGACAAGATCAATTTTATTCTTTTCAAGTTCAGTGAAAAGAGCATCTTCTGATAAACACTCAATAAGATTGTAAGGTTGCTTGGCCAGAGTGATATTAATAACTTTCTGAATGGTCTGGCTGTCATCAGCAACTATAACTTTGTAACTCATCCCTGAATTCTCCTGTAGTCTAAAATTATAGGGTTCAGGGATGCACTATGTGAATGAAAAAGTTAATACTCGAGCAGCATTGCGACTTGATTATCCACATTACCTTTAGTGTTGGATAGTTTTAGTAAACTATTAAGTCTTTCCCCTGAATCCAAAGCTGGTCGAGAGAGGTGATAAAGAATTTCTTCATCATTTACAGTTCCAAAAACACCATCGGAAAGCAAGAGTAGCTTATCCCCTTCAACTAGTCTTACCTCTTTAAGATTATAAGTTAGTTCGGGGTACATTCCCACTGCACTCATGGGAGTAGAACGAAACCGTCCTTCAATCTGACCTTTAGAATGAAACTTCATATCATCTTCATGAATAATCTTAACTAAATTCCCCTCTCTGAAGTGATAAGCACAGCAGTTACCAATGCCTAACAACACCATTAAGCTTTCCGACTTTGCCGCTACAATCGTACTTATTCCCGCTCGCTGGTTAATCGTCTTAAGGTTATTTACGCTAAGTAAGGACTGGTGAGCGTTCAACAAGGCATTTACTAGAGCATTGCCCACTAACACATTCTTAGGGTTATAGTATAAAGGCATAGTGGCATTAGGATCATCCGCTAGCTTTGTATAAAAATTTTTTACATGTTGCTTGAAGTTTTCAGCTGCAACATCTCCAATTCCTGAACCACCAAAAGCATCTATAATCAGATAGAGTTCATTCTCGAAATCAAAATCATACGCATCTTCATTCACTTGAAGATATGGTCCTTGATGAGTTTTAGCTGCATAAGATTTCAATCTCATAGTTATTCCAGATACGTTTTAAGCTTGTCGCTTGCTTTTCTATAATACTCACTGTCAGTCGGTGATATTTGTTGAACCTCTTGAAGCTTTTCTTTGGCATCATTAAATAATGAAAGAGATTCAGAAATAATAGCTTCTCTATAAAGTCTCTTAGATCTTGTGTCGATTTGATTACGAATATTATCTATTTCGTTTAACGCCTCAGCATTAGTCGGCTCTACCTTTAAAATATTTAAATAAGCTTCATAAGCGTTTTTAAGATCCTGACCTTCTTTCAGAGAGCGTGCACGACCTAATAAGGGACCCAACTCTTGAGCAAGCTCCGACTTAGCATCAGCAAGCATATCACTTGCTTCTTTAATTAAGTCTTCATCATTTCCCTTACGATTTAAAAACTCTTCCAATTTAAGGATGGCCTTGTACCAGTCTTTTTTCAGATAAAAGGTTTTACCTGGCGCCATAGCATCAACCATCGTCTTTCTAGCTGCTTCTTTAGCTGCTTGCTCTAGCCTTTTCTTTTCTTCTTCTTTTTGCCAAATCTCCAATTCAAGTTTTAGCTGTTGGATTTCCATGTTCTCTGGATCTTTCTCAACAATTTGAGCAAAGTAATTTTCTGCCAGCTGGACCTGTCTATTCTTTACAGCTTCTCTGGCCTTAACCAGTAATTCATCGATAACTTTTTTCAGAGCAATTCTTTCTTCATCAGCTCTTTTCTTGGCTTCCAGTTCTTCGAGTTGCTTTAACCCTAGTTTGGTTTGTTCAAAATAAGTTTGAACATTTTTATATTCAGGATCAATTGATACAACCGTTTCAAATTCTTTAAGCGCTTCAAAATATTTATTTTGTTCAAAAAAGCTTACTCCCAGTTCATAGGCAACATTTCTTCTGTTTTCTAACTCTGGGCTCAGTTGAATCCTTGGTTTTTCTTCAACTACTTTTTGCTCGGGAGCTTTTTGAGGAGTCGGAGGAGCTGCTTCCTCCCCTTCATAAAGAAGGGCCCATACTAAAATCAAACCAGCACCAATATATATGGCCTTCTTTCTTTGCTGAGGATTTTTAAGTATTCGCTTAATTATGCTTTTTTCTTCAGGTTCAGCTGGACCATCAAAAGAAATCTCACCTTCATCGAGATCGACTTCTTCTTCCTCGTATTCTTCAGTCTCAATAACCTGACCTGATTCAACCGGCATTAGTCGATCAGATTCAGCTTCCAAAAGGTCGGACTTAATATCTAAAGTAAAAGTTGTCGACCCAATCAAGAATTCATCCCCTGTCAGGATATGGGCCTTATTAATTCTTTCTCCATGTAACAAGGTTCCATTTGAAGAGTTCATATCTTCAAGAGTAATCTCATTACCGTTCTTTCTGATAACAGCGTGAACCGAGGATACCTCTGGGTCATTTAAAACAATCTGACATTTATTAGGATCTCGACCGATAAAAACTTCATCCGTATCAAGCTGGTAGCGGTCGTAAGGAGCATATTCCCCAAAGATGACGAGTTGATAATTAATAAATGCTTTTAGAAAACGAGTCCCTTCATCCTGATCACCAAAACCATCCTCAGAACCCGAGAAGCCTTCTAGATCGCCTCCTCCAAAACCATCACTATATTCATCACCACCAAAGTCGGTGGATTCTTCTTCGCTATCATCTTCACTGGCAACTAAATCCATACTTTGATCATCATAGCCGGAATCTAAATCGGAGTAACTATCCTCTTGATTTGAATAATCACTCTCCCCAAAGCTATCATTATTTTCGTCACTGGCTTCTTCTTCAACTTCAGAAGAAGATCCTTCAGTAAGTATTTCTGTTTCTTCTTCAATTTCTTCCACCGGTTCAGGTATGTCTGAATCAGGAATATCTTCAACCGTTAAAGCTTCTGGGGCTTTCTCACTTTCGTCTGGAGTCTCTTCTACTTTTTCTTCAATCTTTTTAGGGAGTTCTACAGGGATGAGTGTATAAGGACCAAATTTAATCTCTTCTCCGCCAACAATTTCAGCTTGAGTGATGAGACTACCATTAATCAGAAGCACTCCTAACTCTGAGAGCTTCTCGCAGTACCATTTATCATTTTGATTCTTAATAACCAGATGGTGTCTTGAGATTAAAGGATCATCGATGATGACATGACAATCATCGGCCCTTCCAATAAAAATCTCATAACTTCCGTACGAGTCAACAAAGTCTAGGACGACTTCATTAAGGGGTACGTTGTTTTTTAAGACAATGAGTTTCACCCGGCTCCAATCCTAACTTTAATTCGAGGTCTTTAATTTGTTTTTCTGCATTCTTATATCTTACATCGTCAGGCACAGTATAAAGAAGCCTAATTATCGAACAATAGGAAACTATTGCACTCTGATACTTAAGTGACTCTTCATCACGTTGAGCCTTCACAATATAGTCTTCAATAGATTGATCAAGATGTTCTTTGGTTTTTCTTAAATAGTATTCGGCTTGAGCGTCCCCTGGAGCAATAATCAGGGCCAGATTGAATTCATGAATGGCACGAAAGTAATTTCTTTCTCTAAACTCTCTTAAGCCTCGCTGATAGATAGTATTCAATCTTTCTTTAACTTGTTTATCTTCATTGGCCTGGCGCTTTTGAAGTGCCTGAACATATTCGTTAGTAGCATCCTGATAAGCAGGTACTTTTTTGGGAGGCTCATTCTGAGGAGTCTCATCATCCAAAAGGAACATCGCCATAAAAACGACAGCTAAGATTAAAACAGGAACCATCGTTTTCTTACTAGCAGATGTACTTTGTTCCTCATCCTCCTCTACTTTGCCACCCTTAACCAACTTCGGCTTAGCTGCTACATCTTCTTTGGCAAACTTTAAAACTGTTTGACCGATAATAATTCGGTCACCTATTTTAATTTTATGTTGAACAGCTTTTTTATCATTAACGACCACACCGTTCTGCGATCCTAGATCTGTTACAATCCAGTCTTGTCCAACTTTAGTAAACTCCGCATGCTCTCGGCTGGTCTTATTATCGTTAATCCTGATATCAGCTTTTTCAGAACGTCCCACAACTAAACGATTACCTATAAGATAATAGGTTTCGCCTTTGTTGGGCCCAGTCAGACAAATTAGCTTGAAGTAAACTCCTGCTTCTTTGGGCTGATCAAAATTTCTCAGAACTAATACATTCTTTGCCATTAATCATTATTTACGAAAGTAATATAAAAAGCTTTCGCAAACCTATCCCTTCCAATTAAAGCTGCTACATTGATACTCATATCCTTACCGCCAATTTCATAATGTTCACTTTGGTTACTTCCATCATTGTTGGCAGATTGATCACATAAATCGATTACAGTTGCTGCAAAACCCTGGTCTTTAGCAGTATCCAATAAGCTTTGCCCTGATGCTGAACTCTCTCTTAAACCAATCAAGTCTTCACATTCAGGATTAATATGTTGGATAACTTTTTGCGAATCCAGAATCATCACCGGGCCTTGTGCCCCTGCCATAAATTCTTGTAAGCTCCGCACGTAAGGGCCATCCTCTTCCAAGGTGTCCATTTCTCCAGAATCAGTGTTCTGCAATTCTTTTAATCGACTTAAAATACTATTAATTGTATTTCTTAGTGGATTTAGCTCTCTAAACAAGGACTTAGACTCCAACTCCTTCTGTCTTCCCCGTAAAACCCTCTCAATCTGAAAGCGCATATCCTCCAGAGGCTTAGTCGTCATGTAATAAAGCATTCCAAAGAAGATAATCGCCACCATTGCAGAGGTCATTAATGACTCCAGATAAGCCTTGGAGTTATTAGAAGCTTCTTGAGCTAGAGAACTTGGTGAGAACTCCAGGGTAACAATGGCCACAACCACATCCCGACCGAGGTTTCTATCGTGGGCCTTAATGGCCCGTGCAATCCCAATCTTATTGCCACCTAAGTCTTTAATGATTTCTTTATCCTGGTTACTTTCTACGCGATAAAGACGAAGGGCCTCAACGGAGAAAGAATCATTAACAATAGTGTTAAGCTCTGAGACAGGACGATAAACTCGTCCTTCAATATCAAAAAGTTTATAGCGTCTAACCCCTTCGGCATCATCCCCTTCCAGGAAGCCGGTATAAACTTGATCCAAGTTCTTATCACGTAAGAAAACGTTATTAAGTCTATCTACTTCCGCCACGTACTGCTTACCTCGTAAGGCAATCTCTTTAATGAGAAGCATTTTGGAATCACGAAGGACAGGAAGAATTGTCAGAGTAATATTACAGGCAATGAAAATAAAAAGCAGAATTCCTACTAAAGCAGACCATTCATACTGTTCATTGAAACTATAAATAATCGGCATCACCTTATACTTAAAAAACCATATAGGCTTTCCAAGTAAAGATTGCGGCATCGGCTCGATCTTTTGCTCATCATAATCATCAGCATCATCATCGGAGGACTTTAAAACCTTCTTCTTAATAATCACTTTTTTCTCGATGACATAAACGAACTGGAAAATGACATTAGGAAGAGCAATCTTATCGCCATCTTTGAGCGTTATTTTCTTAATGATCTTACCGTTAACTATTGTTCCGTTTGCCGAACCTAAATCTTCGACAAATGCAGTATCACCATTAACGGTGATCTGAAGATGTTTCTTTGAAACTCCATCAGCAGAAATAGTGATATCGCATTCCGAAGAACGACCAAGAGTATTCTCTCCATCATTTAGAATGAACTCTTTACCTCGGAGTTTTCCACCTACCGCAACTATCTTAAACAACTTCTACCTCCAGAATGTCTCCTTCTTTGAGTTCCATAGGAAGTTTACCGGCCGGCATTTCAAGAGTTTTGGATGCCTTAAAATAAATCCAGGTCATTCTCCACGGCTTGAGATTTCTGATTATCTTTATGACTTTATTTTGAGAGTTTAAAAAAGCGACGTCGATTGGATATCTCATAAAGCAAGTGTGAATTGAATTACAAGGATCCAGTAGAAGACCTTCTGCCTCTTGAGGAGGACTGGCCCTGAACATCAGACCAATGATTCGAGAGAGCATATTATCTGCTACCAATATCTTCTCTGAAATACATTTATCATTCACTGATATTCTTAACATTAAAGCTTCCCTGTCATCATTTTCAGAACCATCGGTGCAAAAATGGCGACTAACACCGCTGGTAGAATAAAAAAGATCATTGGTATCAAAATCTTAGTCGCAGCGGTTGCTCCTAATTGTTCTGCACGGGATGACCTTTTTACTCTTAGTTCATTTGATAATTGTTTGAGGATCGGCCCGATTGAAGCACCCACAGAATCCGCCGCAATTAAAGTTGCACAGAATGAGTTAATTTCAATCATGTTCACACGCCAGCTTAGTTGTCTTAAACCTTCTGCACGAGAAGAACCGATTTTGGTTTCACGAATCAGAGTTTCAAACTCTTCTACCAATGGACTTGGTGGAGCTTTCTCAATCACCCGTTGAATAGCGGCCATAAAGTCAAGACCGGCCTCTACCGAAAGGGCCAGCATATCTACAATGAAAGGCATCGCTCTTAGCGTTTCTTGATTACGTCTTTGAATTTTTCCATTGAGCCAAATATTAGGGTAGAAAAAACCTACGACCCCCATGATCGGAGTTAGCGATAAAGGCCAGTCCTCTTCTAAAAAGGCTCTTACTGCTAAGAAGACAAAAGGCCCCCCCAGAATCATGAAAAGTTTTAATGAAACAAACTCTTCAGGGGTGAGATCTTTAGTAAGTCCTGCATTTGCCAATTTCTGACGATACTTCGCTCTTATTTTGGCCTTACTTTTTGAACCTTGAACCATCGGTAGAAAGTATCTTTTATAAAAAGGCTTCGTTACTTTTACCAGGAAGTCCACTTTCTTGTTTTTATCAACTTCAACTTCTTCCAGGGCTTCACTTGCCTTAAACTTGTCCTGATCTTCCATGAAGGTTCGAACAATAATAAAGATGGCGATAAAGACCAAAGCAAGAGGTGAATAAAAAAGAAGATTATGAGCAGCACGTGCTTTTTCTACTTCTTTAGTAAAGTAGGCCAGCGATGCATCTTTAGTTAAACTTAAAACACATTTATTATCTTTTCTAACGAGTTCCAGAGCAGATAAGCCTTCTCGATCTAAAAAGATTCTGTTCTTTAACCATTGGTTACGATCTACAGCAATGGTGAGTGAAGAGTTAGGAACAAAATTTCGAGAATCAAAAGTTACAGCTTCTAAAAAGAGAGTACACTCTCGATTATTAACAATCGTACCAATAACTTTTAACTTTCCAACGCTACCGCCTGGAGTTTGATAAAAGTAGATATTGCCTTTTAAATCATTTGAGAGAATGAGAGGCTTCTCAGAATAATTCATCCGAGATTGTTGAATACAACTTGAATTGATATGCGAAAAGTCTTTAGGACAAACGTTTCCTTGGGCCTGAGCTTCAGACATCAGCAGCAATTGAAGAATGGCGTAGAAAATTAATTTCATCATCCTGCTTTAATTAAACTCCCAAAGTTAGACATATCTGATACTTCTAGAGTAACAAATTTCGTCTAACCGTTGGGAATTTCAAGAAACAGGAAAAATTAACCTATATTAAGCTGTGATAGTTGATCATTTAGCTGTGCGATTAGAGTTTTGCTCTCTTGTTTTTTGAAAACTTTGGCAACGTCTGGGATATATATCGGCTTGTATTCAGATAGGTATTCTTTCTTGCACTTCTCAATACGGTGAAGCTTGGCCTCAATATCATCTTTATGAAGGACACGTTTTTTAATGGCCTCGTTGATGGCATTGTAGGCCCTCTGAGCATCTTCCATGAATCGATAAAGAACGATATCAGCTCCCGCCTTAACGGCCATAACGGCTGCTTCTTCAATACTGTATCGGTCTGCTACAGCTTTCATTTCCATATCATCAGTGATGATAATTTTTGAAAACTTGGTTTCCTCTCTTAAAAATTTATAGGCCTTTTCAGAAAGACTGGTTGGGAGCTGATCATCGATAGCATCCACCATTAAGTGGGCCATCATCATAAACTCCACTCTGGATTTAGAAGCTTTAATAAAAGGAATCAGTTCGCGACTTCTTAACTCTTCCAAGGAAGTTTTGACATAAGGTAAATCAAAGTGTGAATCCTTAAAAGTATTACCATGTCCAGGGAAATGTTTTGCACAGGCCATGATTCCATTAGTCTGCAAACCACGAATAGCTGCTGAAATATGTTTTTCCACAGTTTCAGCATCTTCTCCAAAGGCCCTATCACCAATAACTTTATTTTCAGGGTTAGTAAGAATATCGCAACATGGAGAATAACAAACGTTTACTCCGCAAGCGGCTAATTCTTTTGCTAGCAGTTGATGTACCTCAAAAGTGATTTTGGGTGAATCCAACTTAGAGAGATGAAGCATTGGAGGGAGTTGTGAGAAATGAGTTTTAAATCGAGCAACTCTACCCCCTTCCTGATCAACTGAGATGAATAAAGGATACTCATCTCTTTCTTTTTGAATGGCATTAACTAGTTCGGCCAGTTGTGCCGGATCCTGATAATTATGAGCAAATAGAATAATCCCACCCAATTTGGAATTTCTGATAAACTCAGCTTCCTCTGGGAGAAGGGTTAGCCCCTTAATACCAGAAATGATCAATTGTCCTACATTATCCATATCTACTCCATTTCTTTAGAAATACTTTGACCAATTGGTAACAACGTAATTCCTTGGGCAACCCATGCCATTTTAACTAATTCATGACTTTCTGAGAAGTGATAGAGAATGAGCTGACCACCAACATCTATGGCCACCCGATGACCATCCCTATCCTTTCCTTCATATCGTGCTTGCGCTCCTACAAAGAGATCTCTTTTCATCGACGATAGCATCTCCGCTTGGTAAGGCCACGAATCCCAGACTACAAAAAACTCTCTACCTCTCTTAGCATCAATAACTGAAGCTAAAATACCGTTATAAGCTAGACATTCAGGAATCTGATTAAAAAAGCAAAACTGCTCATGACGTGGGAAAGGAATATTTTCGACTCTTCTTTTTTTACCTGGTTCGATAATAATGGCCTTCATTGATTTATTTTTAACATCAATTCTTAATGATGACTTATGAAGTTTACCATCCAACCACACTTCATAATCCGAAGCCATAGGTCTAAAGGTCGTTGTGCGACCATTTCTGGTCTTAATTGTTCCAGGTTGAGAAACAGTTATACTTTTTTCAAATATCTTAAGACCATCGCGGGCACTGATAATGGAACGATTAACAACTTTCTTATTGATAGTTTTCTTTTCTCGAGAAATTTTAAAATCACCAGATACATCATGATAATTAAAATGACGTACACTATCCTGAGGAATCCTATTACTCCCAGTTGATGAACAAGAGACAATAAAAAGGAGAATAAAAAAAATTTTCACTAGATGAAATTCTCAAAATCTTTATTGGAATCAATTTGTCTTAGTAATTCGTTAATTTTCCGGCCTAAATGATTATCAATTTTAGAACTTAAATTTGGAAAATTAACCCCCACTTTAAATTTCTTCCCTTTATCTGAAATATAAGGAACGACATAAACAACTTTTGCTTCAGGAATAACAATCACTTCATCAGGGAAATGAATTTCGAGGTTTTTATAAACCTGATCTTTGACGATAAACTTTTCTTCAAGTTCTGAAATATGAAGGGCCAGCCCAGTTGCCGAAAGATCCTGGACACGAACTTTGACATACTGATTTTCAGAGTCCCCTTTATCTACTAACTTTAAATAACTCTTAAAAAGATTTTTACGACTTACACCCGTGTTTAAATTAATAACACTACTATCCTCAACCAGATGATCGATATGAAAAAGAGCATAGATCTCATAGATGGGATAAGTGAGAAGTCGATAGCTTGATCTTCGTTCTGATTTATAAAGAATGTCTGCAAGCTTAAAGAGAGTATAACCTTGAGAGCTTTTCACAACGGTAAGCTCACAAAAGAAATTCATTCCTCTTAATTCGAAAGTTCCTAATAATTTAGCCTGAGTTTCAAAGATAATGTCGCCATTATCTACCACTAACTCATTTAGCTTTTTATCAAAATGAGTTGCTTGGAACTTATAGCGTTGTGCTGATCCTTTTTTCCAAACAACGATCGTTTCTTTGAGAGTAGCAAGCTGATTAAATCTGCTTGCTCTCTCATCAGGAGTTTGTTTACTAAAAAAGGTTTGAGACATATTAGCTTAGAGTTGTTACCTGACGTAATAGAGAGATAGACTCTAGTGCCATCCCGCAACCACGAACAACACAAGTTAAAGGATCTTCCGCTAATGCCACAGGAAGTCCGGTTTTTTCTTTGATAAGTACATCCAGGTTAGAGAGAAGCGACCCACCACCCGCAAGGATGATTCCATTATCAACGATATCAGCAGCAAGCTCTGGTGGAGTTTTTTCTAGCGACGTTTTAATCGCTTCAACGACTTCGGAAATAGGATCTGCAAGCGCTTCGCGGATTTCATCAGAAGTAACTTCAATTGTTTTTGGAGCACCTGCAATAAGGTCACGTCCTTTAACTTCGTAAGTCTTCACTTCATCATCAAATGGATAAGCATTACCGATCGACATTTTAATCATCTCAGCGGTTCTTTCACCAATAAGAAGTGAGTACTTCTTTTTGATGTAAGAAACAATTGATTCGTCGAACTTATCTCCGGCCACTCTTACTGACTTAGAATAAACAATACCACCAAGGGAGATAACTGCGACTTCCGTAGTACCACCACCGATATCAACAATCATATTCCCTGAAGGATCAGTAATTGGAAGACCTGCACCGATCGCTGCGGCCATGGGCTCTTCAATCAGATAAACTTCACGGGCCCCGGCCTGCTCAGCTGATTCCTTAACCGCTCTTTTCTCAACTTGAGTAATGCCAAAAGGGATACAGATAATGATTCTTGGCTTAATAAGCTTTGAACCATTAAGTGATTTGGTAATAAAGTATCTAAGCATTGCTTGGGTAACTTCAAAATCAGCAATGACTCCATCTTTCATAGGGCGAATAGCTCTGATTGAACCTGGCGTTCTTCCCAGCATTTCTTTAGCTTCTTTACCTACTGCCAGTACTTTTTGCTCTCCTCTGAAACCATGGTGAACAGCTACAACAGAAGGCTCATTAACGATAATTCCACGGTCCTTGGCATAAACAAGTGTGTTAGCAGTACCAAGGTCAATGGCCAAGTCATTGGAAAACCAATCGAGCATTTTTTTAAACATAGAGATATTCCCAGATATAAAGTAATTGTTTTTATAAAAATTTAACATCTCACAGAGAGACGGACAAGAAGTTATCATAGAAAGATTTTTCCTGATTGATTTACTCAGACATCATTAGCTTGGTGAAATTAACGGTCTCGCTTAAAATAACATTTTTAAGGGGTCAAATATGGATGAAAAGAATAAGTTTCCAAGCCACTTTCTTACAACTCAATTTGTAAAATACATTGATGCTTCACAAATTAAGGCAACCGTTGAAACACTTGCCCACACCATTTCGGAAAAGTATCAAGGGCAAGAACTTGTTCTGATTGCTGTGTTAAAAGGTAGCAATACTTTTATGGCCGATCTCATCCGTAACCTTAAAGGTGTCAAAGTCTACGTGGATTTCGTTAAAATCAAAGCATTAGGTCGAGGCCAGGAATCTCAAGGCACAATGACCATGGTCAAGGATATATCTACTAATCTGCTAGATAAGAATGTGCTGATTGTTGAAGAAATCGTCGATACCGGAAGAGCTTTAAACTTTCTCATTCAGAGGCTTCACCTCAGCTCTCCACGCAGTATCAGCGTGGTTACCCTCTATGACAAACCCTACAAGCGAGTTATCAATATCAGACCAGAATTTATTGGAAAAAAAATTGAAGACCAATTTGTAGTAGGCTACGGCCTTGATCTTGAAGACTACGGCCGTAACTTTGAAGATCTTTATTATTTAAAATACCCTAATTAAAAAGTCTCTTGACCTGACCTCTGGTAATGATCATTGAATTCATTTTCTTGATCCAAATACCATCACTGAAGGTCCAGTAGGTAGAAAGCCCATTAAGCTTGGACTGATTCTTTAAATTCTTATCGAGCTCATCACGATCCGAGGCGTTTCGTGCGTTTTTCAGAATATCATGCCCCAGAATCATAGCATCCAATGCCAAGACTTCGGTGATACTCGGTGTTCTACCATAGAGCTCTTTATAATTATCAAGCATAGATTGATTGGCCTCTTCCGGATCATCTCCCACAAAGTACAACGTTCCTAAACTTCTTTGTTCCTTAACCATAGTGTTATAGACCCAAGAAGGACCACCAACGATCTTTAAATTTTTAGCATCGAAATAAGATAAAGTCGGAATAAGCTGTGTGGCCTGATGAGGGTAGCTTGCTAAGAAAACCCAATCAAAGTCGATAACCGGCGGTAGAGTTTGAACTCGACGAATAGAAGACCTTTCAACAGAGTAAACATCCTGAAGAAGCTCTAACTCTTCTGATCTCTCACGGGGATAAGCAAGTCCTAAGAAAAGCTTAGCAGCATCTCGATAATCGTGAGTATTTTTAGGGAAAGAAGAAATACTAGAAATCTTTAAACCTTTCTCAGCACCCTTTCTCCAAATCTCATCGATATAGGCCTTTCCGCCTTCATCATCAGGGAAGATAACCCCCACACGTTTACCAAACTTATTAATCATCTGATCCGAAATCAGTGCTTCCACCTGTGACTCAATAGAACCCTGAATTTCAATCAGGTGATGATTTTTTTCTTCCTTAGGAAGATTAATTTGAGACAGAGAAATATAGAGAACACCATATTTTCTGGCTTCCAGGTATTCAGACTTTGCTGTCTCAGGGAAGAGGCCACCGATAATAAAAGAGACTTTGTTTTCTCTAATAAGATCAAGAATTGCCTGAGCTCCTTGTGCCGGTGAGTTCATAGAGTCTTTAGTGAAAATAGTGACTTTCTCACCATTTTCTAATTTCTTTAAACCGGTATCAATTCCCGATAAAGCTTTTTGACCAAAAGAAGCATATCTCCCACTTAGAGGAAGAACTAAACCCACATGAGTTCCAACCATTCTTGAAGAACTTTCAAGTCGAAATTCAAAGTCTTTAACAAAACGTTTTACTTCTTCATTAGAAGAATACTCAGAGGAGAGCCACTTAATAACATCTTTTACTCCTCTCTTATCACCATTGATGTAACGGTTTTCTGCTTCATTTTGGGCCAGGATCGCTAAGGCCACATTTTCTGAGCCGGAGAACTGATCCAAAATTCTAATTTTATCCTTCTCACTCAATTGATTCCAGGCTTCCGACATATTAGAAAAGAGTTTAGATGAACGGACTTCATCCATCGTTTCAACATTTTCTAATAAAATAATAGCAGCGGTTGCTACAAGTCTTGGGCTTTCCGTTTTAGATCCGAAGGCCAGAATCAACTGCCCATATTTTTTTCTCTCTTCCACCGAAAGAGAACCAAGATCAATTTTTTGTAATGATTTATCCAGACTCTGAAACTCTCCCAGACGGAAATGAATACTGGCAAGGTTGAGCTGAATCTGAGAATAAAGGTGAGTTTTTTTAGGTGCGTTTTTTTCAGCGATTTCAAAATTAAGTAAAGCAGCCTCTACTTCATTAAGATTAAAAAGAATCACCCCTTTCAAGTTATATTTAAGGGCCATTTCTACCGGAGTAAGATTTTGATCCTCCAGTCGTGCCAATTCTTCAAGGGCCAGTTGATGCTCGTGATTCTTAGTATGTTCTCTAGCAGAATCGAGAGCCGCTCTAGAAGCCGGTGAGATTTGACTTTCATCAATCGTTTTACGTGGGCTAATCTGAGCACAGTTGGTGACCACTAAGAGTAAGCATAGGATGAGAATGCGCATCAATTTTCCTTTGAGAAACTAAAGAAAGTTAGATTGATTTTAGCGCCTAAAAAAGTAAGGGGCCAGTACTGGCCCCTTTTTCTTGTGATAAAAATTATTGGAATAATTCACGAACTCGATCGAAGAAACCTTTACTCATTGGGTTAGAGTTTTGATCCAATTCAGCAAGGCGAGCAAAAAGCTCTTTCTGCTCTCGAGATAACTTCGTCGGAGTTTCCACATGAATGGTGATGATTTGATCACCAAAACCATATCCTCCTAACTTAGTTATACCCTTATTTCGAAGTTTCATTTTCTGACCACTTTGCGTTCCTTCTGGAACTTTCATGGCCACTCTTCCACCAAGGGTAGGAACTTCAATTTCAGCCCCCAGTGCCGCTTGTGAGAAACTAATCGGCACTTCACAGTGAACATCAAATTCATCTCGACGGAAGAATTCATGCTCTTTAATACGGATCACTACATAAAGGTCACCACTTGGACCACCATAAAGACCCGCTTCACCTTGACCACTTAGTTTTAGACGTTGACCTTCATCAATACCGGCCGGAACTTTTACAGAAAGCTTCTCTTGTTTCTTTGTTCTACCAGCTCCATGACAAGTTCCACATGGATCTTTAATCATCTGACCTGAACCATGACATTTAGGACATGGCTGAGCGATGGTGAAAAAGCCTTGTTGACGTCTAACTTCCCCATGACCGTGACACATATCACAGGTCGTAGGACCTGAACCAGGTTTAGCACCAGAACCATTACATGTTTTACAAGTTGTTGAGCGGTATATAGAGATTTCTTTTTCACATCCAAAAGCTGCTTCTTCAAAACTTATTTCTAATTCAGTTTGAAGATCATCTCCCATTTGTGCGCGAGTTCTTCCACCGCGGGCCCCACGTCTGCGGCCACCACCTAGAATATCTCCAAAGATATCTCCGAAAATATCTCCAAGGTCTCCAAAGTCTCCAGCACCAAAGCCGCCGCCGAATCCACCACCAGGACCTCCACCCATTTGCGGGCCATCGTGTCCGAATTGATCATACATCCTTCTTTTTTCATCATTCAGTAGAATGTCTGCAGCATGGCTAGCTTCCTTAAAAATCGCTTCGGATTCTTTATTTCCCGGATTTTTATCTGGGTGGTGTTGCATAGCTATTTTTCGGTAGGCTTTTTTGATTTCATCTTTGGAAGCCGTACGGGCAACACCCAAAACTTCATATAAATCGCGCTTAGTACTCATAAGATATCCGCATTTTTTGTTAAAAAAGCCCTTCTAACGAAGGGCCTTAACTTTTTAAAAAGTAAAACTAAATGAAAGATTACACTTCCTTGTAGTCAGCATCAACTACATCATCTCCATCTTTCTTCTTTTCGTCTGCTGATTCGGTTTGTCCACCGGCACTCGCACCGGCATCAGCTCCGGTTCCCTGATACATGTACTGGGCCAGGCTGTGAGCGACGTTTTGAAGTCTTTCAGTCGCTGCTTTAATTTCGTCAAGAGACTCTGAAGTGAGTTTTGTTTTTGCTTCATTAATTGCTCCTTCAAGCTCAGTCTTCTTATCAGCAGGCATTTTATCTCCCGCATCTTTCATTGCTTTTTCAGAAGCAAACACTAAGCTATCTAAGTTATTTCTAGCATCAACAATTTCTTTTCTTTTGTGGTCTGCTTCACGGTTCATCTCAGCATCTTTCACCATTCTCTGGATTTCTTCTTCAGTTAGACCAGAGCTTGAAGTGATCACGATATTTTGAGACTTACCAGTCGCTTTATCTAGAGCAGAAACGTGTACGATACCGTTAGCGTCAATATCAAATGTCACTTCGATTTGAGGAACACCACGCGGAGCTGGTGTAATACCCGTTAGATCAAAGCGACCTAGAGTTTTGTTATCGTTTGCAAACTCACGCTCACCTTGAAGAACGTGGATCGAAACAGCTGGCTGGTTATCTACTGCTGTAGAGAACACTTGAGATTTCTTAGTAGGGATAGTTGTGTTCTTTTCAATAATTTTAGTGAACACACCACCAAGAGTCTCAATACCAAGTGAAAGCGGAGTTACGTCTAGTAGAAGAACGTCTTTAACATCTCCACCTAGTACACCACCTTGAATTGCAGCACCGGCAGCAACCACTTCGTCAGGGTTAACACCTTTAGAAGGCTCTTTACCAAAGATCTCTTTAACTTTAGCTTGAACGATTGGAGTACGAGTTGCTCCCCCTACTAGAATCACATCAGAGATCTCATCTAGAGAAAGTCCGGAATCCTTAATCGCTACACGGCAAGGCTCAGCTAGACGATCAATAAGATCACTAATCAGAGACTCAAATTTTGCACGAGTAAGGTTTAGGTTTAAGTGCTTAGGTCCAGTCGCATCCATTGTAATAAATGGAAGGTTAATATCAGTTTGAGTCACTGAAGAAAGCTCATGCTTTGCTTTCTCTGCAGCTTCTTTCAGACGCTGAAGTGCCATTGTATCTTGTTTAAGATCAATACCAGTGTCTTTTTTGAATTCGTCTGCAATCCAGTTAATGATTCTGTAGTCGAAGTCCTCACCACCAAGGAAAGTATCCCCATGAGTTGACTTCACTTCGAATACACCGTCACTAGTGATTTCAAGAATTGAAACGTCGAAAGTACCACCACCAAGGTCGAATACAGCTACGTTTCTATCTTTCTTAGAATCAAGTCCGTAAGCAAGTGCTGCTGCTGTAGGCTCGTTGATAATACGCTTAACGTCAAGACCAGCAATACGACCAGCATCTTTAGTTGCTTGTCTTTGAGCATCGTTGAAGTAAGCAGGTACAGTAATAACTGCTTCAGTTACTGGCTGACCAAGATAGTCCTCAGCTGCTTTCTTCATTTTTTCAAGAATCTTAGCCGAGATTTCTTGCGGAGAATATTCCTTCCCTTCAGCTTTTACCCAAGCATCTCCGTTTTTGTTAGCGAAGATTTCAAATGGTGCCACTTCCTTAAAGTGTGAAACTTCACCGTCAGTCGCTTTACGACCAATCAGACGTTTAATACCAAAAAGTGTTTTAGTTGGGTTAGTGACCGCTTGTCTTTTAGCCACTTGTCCAACAAGCGTTTCTCCGTTATTGGCGAAACCAACAACTGATGGAGTTGTATTGTGTCCCTCTGCATTTGGAACAATTTTATAATTCCCGTTCTCCATTACAGAGACACAAGAGTTGGTAGTACCTAAGTCGATTCCGATGATTTTTCCCATATATTTCTCCTTAACTTAAATTATTGTTTATCGCTAGCAACGACGACTTTAGCCGCTCTGAGAAGTCTTCCATTCAGGACATAGCCCTTTTGATATTCTTTCACTACTTCATTTGGCTTCTTGCCCTCAACATACTCTTGGGCCATAGCTTCATGAAAATTAGGATCAAAATCTTTTCCTAGAGATTCAACTTGAGTAAGTCCGTGCCTATCCAACTTATCTAGAAAAAGCTTATTAACCATGTCCAAACCAACCACTAAGTTTTTAACTTTTTGATCTTCATCAGGACGGAGCATATCAATGGTTCTTTCTAAGGTATCAATCACCTCTAAAAGATCTGATAACACTTTCTCGTTACCAAATTTAATTATACTTTCTTTCTCTCTTTCCATGCGCTTTCTATAATTGTCGTGTTCAGCGGCAAGGTAGAAATACTTCTCTTTATAATCGACTTCATCTTTCTTCGCTTCAGTTTCCGCATTCTCAGCCTCTACTTGGGCCGTTTCATTTTTTTGCTCTTCAGCTTGAGTTTTTTCTTTGTTTTCTTGGTTTTCCATTTCAATCCCTAGGGTTCACATTTCGTTTACAACACCAAGATGGGCTCACTTTGTTTAATGTCAATGTTTGGGGATAATAAAAAATTATGAATCTTTGTAACTGGCGAAAATATAAGTGTTTTCTATATGCCTGAGAGAAAGAGTTCATCCATCAAGGAGTCAAGAATCACGAAGCCCTGAGAGTTAAGAATTACTCTTGGCGTCATAGACCTCACTAGACCGCGCTCTTCCCACGAGTGAAGAGTTTCTTCTAGTTTTTTAGAAAGCTGCTGCTCATTTGGCTTCCATCCCGAGCTTGTTCTCAGCTCCAAGTAAATCCGTTCTAACTCAAGTTCCTCTTCCCCTAAATTTTCGACCTCAAAGCGAGCACTCCCTGGCTTCCACTTGTATCTAATGGCCTTGTGAGAGTTAAACTTGATTAGCCCCGTTCCGGTTGGGCCTAGGGCCGCTACATTTTCGGAATTCCAGTATTTCTTGTTATGAAGAGATTCATACCCTGCGCGAGCAAAGTTAGATACTTCGTACTGATGAAGCCCCTTCTCTTCTAGAAAAGCACAAACATCCAGGTACTCCTGGCGAATATATTCATCATCGGGCATATAATCAGACTGTGGGTACTTACTCCTCGCATTCAGAATATATAAAGAAACGTGATGAGGATTAAAACTAAGAAAAGACTCCAGCTCTTTAATGACGTTTCTTTGATGAGTCTTTGAATGAGGAACACCTAAAAGAAAATCAAAGGAAAAATTGATTCCGCTTTCACAGGCCTTCTCAAGAAGTAAGTATGATTCATTCAGAGAATGGGCCCGATCTAAAATTCTTAAAAATTTTTCATCTAAACTTTGAGTTCCTATGGAAAGACGATTGACACCGACTTCCTGCCAGGAAGAAATCATGCCTTCATTCCAAGTTCCCGGATCAACTTCTAAGGTAAACTCTCTCACTTTTGGAGCAGGAAGAAGACTCGCCATAAAAGCAGCTCCCCTCTCTCCCCAAAGACTAGGGGTCCCTCCTCCCAAGTACACACTGTCCCAAACACTTGCCCAGGAAATATTCTCAGTGCGCATCCATTCTTCATGCACTTTCCACGACTCAAGAAGATAATTTTCGAATTCTTGAAATTGAGTATCAGAGTCCTCTAATTTCTTTTTGAAGAAATCACAGTAGTTGCAAAGGTGCTTACAGAAAGGCACATGCAGGTAAAGACTCGAGACTAAATTTGTCATTTCAAGAAAATCCTTCAAAAACAAGTATCCTATGAGATAATAGTGGTTAAGCCGCCATCTGGCACGCTCCAAGATTTCTAACAAGGAAAAAAATGAAAATTGAACAAGTTCAAATGAAGAACGAATTAAATACGTTATTTATTCACTCACCAGGTTCCACAGCAGCCACGGTGCAAATGTGGTTTCGTGCAGGAAGTGCACTGGAAGAATCAAGCAACGAAGGAATCGCTCACTTTCTTGAGCATATGTTCTTTAAGGGAACTCCCACAAGACCAGGACCCAAGCTGGCGCATGATATTGAATCATACGGGGGAGAAGTTAATGCTTTTACTTCCTTTGATTACACTTGTTACTACATTAACACTCCTAATCCTTTTTTAAATAAGTCAGTGGATATCTTACTGGATATGGTGGCCAACCCTCTCTTCAGTCTTGATGAAATTCCACCTGAAAGACAAGTAGTGCACGAAGAATATCGTCGAGCGATGGATAATCCTTCGCAGTTTAACTTTCTTCAATTGCAGAAAAATACATTTAAACATGGTTACGCTCATCCCATTCTTGGACGCGAAGAAACTATTTTAAATTTTTCTCAGGAGCAACTTAAAGAGTTTCGCCAAAAGTACTACAACCTTGAGAATGCTTTACTGGTAGTAGCTGGTGATCTTTCTAACCGCGAAGAAATCGAGGAGAAAATTAATTCCTTTAATCTACCTCATGGAGACAAGTCTCACTTCCCCGCTTTTGAACTACAAGAAAAGCCAAGCATCAACATCCACGACAAAGACATTCGTCAGGCAACACTAACCATCAGTTTCCAAGCTCCCAATTATGAAGGCGAAGAAACTGCGGCTCAAGACCTTGCCATTAATTGTCTCGCTCACGGTGAAACCTCTCGTTTTTACCAGGCCCTAGTAGCGAAGACTTCTCTCTGTAACGGTATTGCAGGCTCCACCATGTATTTTGCCAATGGTGGTGTGCATATGATTCGCATGAGTTTTCCTCTGGAAAACCTTCCAAAAGTTGAAAAGCTATTCATCCAAACTTTAAAAGAAGCAGTGACCAAGGGGCTCACTGAAGATGAACTGACTAAAATTAAAAATCAGTACATCTCTTCTAAGGTTTATGAACGAGAATCCATTGAGTCCTTTGCTTTCAGCTTAGGCCATGGATTTGCTCAGTCTGGAAACATTTACTGTGAGGATGCTTTTATCGAGCGCATTCACAGCACTACTCAAGAAGATGTCTGGCAGGGGCTCCTTAAGATTCTTAAGGAAAGCTCTCACTTTAATCTGCAAGTTCCTAAAGGTCAGATCAAACCTGCTATCAATAAGACGCTATCAAGCTGGCAAAAAAACATCAGTGCTCTTGCTAAGACTAAGATTAAAGCTTCTAAGTCTACACTTATAACTTCAAAGTATGATCCGGCGGTGAAGGTCACTCAAATTAAGCCAGGGATTAAATTTATCTATCGCCAAAATAAACTGACTCCAACTTTTGTTCTCCATGCTTATCTAAAAGGTGGACAATCCGCTGAGACAGCGCGAACTGCAGGAACTCATCATCTGATGAGCCGTCTACTTAGTTACGGTTACCAAGGCTGTAAATATGAGAAACTAAAAAGCGAGTTAGAGTTTGTCTCATCTTACCTAACGGGTTTCTCAGGAAAGAATGCCTATGGGGTTACTCTCCACGGACAGACAAAAGATTTTTCAATGCTAACCAATCACTTTTTTGGCACTCTTAAAAAACCAGAGTTCCCTAAAAAGTTTTTTGAACATGAAAGAAAGATTATTTTAAGGGCCATTGATAATCAGAAAGAAGATCCACTCAAGCAGGCCTTCAAAAAATATTATTCTCTGGTTTTTAAAGATCATCCTTACTCTTTAGATCTTGCAGGTACTCCGCAGACTCTTAAGTCTTTTACTCCTACTGGTTTTAGTCGTCTTCATTCTCAAAATTTAAAAAGATCAGAAATGGTCTTAACTTATTGTGGAGATCTGGACTACTCCACAGTTCTCAAAATGATTCAGGAAATGACGGCGGATCTTCCTGCCAGAACTCTTATTAAAAAAGAAAAGAAAAAACCTAGTCCAATCATCGGGCAAAATGAACATCTCTTCTTTGATCGTGAGCAAACCCAGATCATTATCGGAAAGCCTGCTTTCCCGCTTGGAAAGATTGAAGACCTTTACCTAAAAATGATTACCGCTCACCTTTCTGGACAAAGCTCTGACCTTTTTGTTGAGGTTCGTGATCGCCAAGGTCTCTGCTACTCAGTTTCCCCTGTTCATGTATCAGCTCTAGAAGCCGGATGCTGGGGAATCTATATTGGTTCAGGAAACGATAAAACTGAAAATGCCATCAAGGCCATTCAAAATATTCTCAAAGGGCTTGCAGATAACGGAATCACCAAAGAGGAATTCAATCGGATTAAAACGATGATTGATGGACAGACTCTTCTAGGGATTCAAACCAATGAAGATTATGCTCAAGTCTACTCTATTCCGGTTCTTCATGGGCTTAGCCTTGATCACGCTCATCGAAATAACGAGCTGATCAGAAATACTAAATATGAGGACTTTCAAAAGTTCTTGAAAAAATTCATGAAAGGCAAATGGAATATCGTTCGCGCAGGTAAAAACTAAGTCAGGGGGTCTTAACAGGACCTCCTTAACTTACCTTTCTTCCCAGATACAAAACATCCTCAAAAGAAGACTTGTTTTGCGACTTAAAAGTTTCAATTGAAAACTTTTTTAAAAGTAGACCTACTCGATCAAAACTGGTCGCCAGCATATGATAAAAACACGGGATATCCAAATATTGGGGCGAAAGATTATTCAATCTCTCATAAGCATTCTTACCAACGTGCACATAATAACTTTCATCAACAAACTTTTTTTTAATGGAATCACTAAAATAGCTTGAAACCAAAAGAGAAGTATCGGCTACATCACGAAGAACTTTTACTTGTTCCGTCACGGGCAACTCTGAAGATTCCAGAAGTTTTAAGCCTAGAATTTTTTCCTTCACCTTCCCCTCTTGCACCTCGAAGTAATTCTTGGAAAGACTCAATCGTTCGAGAAGATCGGAAGAATAGTAAATGAGGGATTGAGGGATGGGGCAGGGAGATTCATTGTTGATAGTACTGAGAGATTCGAAAAAATAGGCCTTAAGACTGGGGCTAAGAATGATTTGGGTCATGAAGCTCCTCCTCTTAAGTCATTATAACATACAAAATCACTTTTTTAGGCAGGGCACAATTTTCCACCAACATAGTTATCAACGAAAAATTAAGAATTTATCTTAAAATGTTGATATGAAACGTTTGAAATTGCTCTTCGCCTTAGCGCTGCTGATGCTCACTCTTCCTACTTGGCGCTTTATTGATATGGTGGCGTGGATTGATATTAATAAAACTTATCTAGTTGTTCTCCTATTTGCTTGGAGTACTTTATTTTTAATCGTTCCCATTTCTCTGGTTTATAAAAGGTTTTTTATTCCTGGCACCGTTTTAAACTTGTGCTTTACGATCCTCGCACAATTTTTTCTGCCTGAATTTTCTTCCCACACTCAAGACCAACCAGAAGCACGTCACTGTTCGCTTCTTCACTACTCAGGCTTTTTTTACCCTATTAAATCCATTCTACCTGCTGCCCACGAAGATGATCTGATGATCAGAAACCAAATCTGCTGGATGAGAAAATTAGAAAAATCAGTTCCAGATCAACTCTCTAAACATGAAATTAATGTCTATAGAAACCTCATTGAAGAAAAACTTTTTTTACCGGAAGTAAAGTGGAAGACTAGCTTACCTTTTCTTATTCCCATTTATCTTCACTTCTCTGATTCCGGACTTGAGTATCTCGAAGCTCAAAAATTTTGGAACAACCATTACACTGCGGAAGTGCAAAATCGAGACTATAATTTTTTGAGTTATCCACATTCGAGTTACATTAAATGGGAATATGGATTAGTAGAAAAATATTGGGCGGGTTTTTTAGACGAAGTCGAAATTGTCGAAGAAGAAAAGGGGCCATAGCCCCTTTATTATTCTTCAATTTCAATCATTAAGAATCCAGCTTCCAGGGCCTGACCTTCAGAAATATTAACTGATTTAATCACCCCATCTGCACCAGATTTAATTTCATTTTCCATCTTCATGGCTTCAAGAATAAGAACGGTTTCTCCTTTGGCGACAGTATCACCAACCTGCTTAAAGATCTTAACTACTTTACCAGGCATTTGCGTAATAAGAGCTCCTGCCCCTCCTTTGTTAAGACCAGAAGGTTTAAATCCCCGATAGACTTTAAAGGTCTGCGAACTAGAGATGAGTGTTTCATTAACACCTAAACTCGCAAGCTTCTTCCAGGAAATACCATCGAAAGAATAGAAATTCTTACCAGCTAATGTTTTCGTAAAAAGTTGCTGTTTCTCACCATTATGAGAGAACTCAAAAACACCATTTTTTTGGAGTTCAACATCAATGCTAAATTCTTCCATGTCTTGGTTTAGAAAATAGTATCTCATTTGTTTCCTCCTAATTGGTTCATCTCAATGGCCGCAATCTTTACCATAAAAGCTTCAATATCTTCCTGAGGAGCAACCTTTTCTTGAGGTTTGATTGTTCCAATATAGTTAGTTGAATAATTTCCTTTCACAAAATTTTCTTCCTCTAGAATAACTTTATGGAGAGGAATATTAGTTTTAAGACCATCAATCACTAACCCATCTAAAGCAGCTTTTACTTTTCTTAAGGCCACTTCACGGTTTAACCCTTTAGAGATGAGTTTACCAATCATCGGGTCAAAGTCTGGTGTGATCGTGAACTTTGGATAGATACAGTGATCAAAGCGAATACCTGTAGGGAAAGTTGTCTCAAAGCCAGCAACCATACCTGGGGCCGGAAGCATAGAGATAGGGTCTTCTGCACAAATACGAAGCTCAATCGAGTGACCTTGAATTTTGATTTCATCCTGTGATTTAAAATCTAATGGTTCCCCAAAAGCTGCTTTTATCATATTAGCAACAAGGTCTACCCCCGTGATCTCTTCAGTAATAGGATGCTCTACCTGAATACGAGTATTCATTTCCAGGAAGTAAAACTTCTTATCTTCACCCATGATAAATTCAACAGTTCCTGCTGAATCATAATTCACGGCTTTTGCTAGCTTGACCGCTGTTTCACAGATGTCCTTACGAAGAGCTTCATCTCTTCCAATAAAAGGAGATGGTGCTTCTTCAATTATTTTTTGGTGACGTCTTTGAACCGAGCATTCACGCTCAAAAACGTGGAAGACATTCCCTTTCTTATCAGCAAGAATCTGCACTTCAATGTGATGAGGATTCAGAATGTATTTTTCAACCAGAAGACCTGGGTATCCAAAAGAACTCTGAGCTTCTCTACGTACAGCTTCGAAGTTTGCTTTAACATCGTCTTCTGAGTAGCAAGGTCTCATCCCTTTACCACCACCACCAGCGACTGCCTTGAGAAGAACCGGATAACCAATTTCATTTCCGATCTTAACTGCCTCTTCTACCGTATCAACTTCTCCGGTTGAACCAGGAACTACTGGCACTCCAGCTTCTTTAGCAATTTGCTTGGAGATATCCTTCGCTCCCATCTTGTAAACCGCATCCGGATTAGGCCCGATAAAAATAATGCCTTTATCGGCAAGAGCTTGTGAAAACTCACGGTTCTCAGAAAGGAACCCATATCCTGGATGAACACCATCGATTTTATATTCGTCGATGATCTTCATAATCTGGGGAATATTTAAATAGGTATCCTGATTGGTAGAACCTTTTAAATGCACCCACTCCTGGCAGTATTCCAGATGAGGAGGTTGTGTTTCGTTATCTGTCCAAACTCCGACGGACACCAGACCTAGTTCGTTAAGCGCTTTGGCCACACGAATAGCGATCTCTCCGCGGTTAATAATGAGTACGCGTTTATTCTTCATAGTGGAATATTCCCGTGTTTACGAACAGGACGATTGACCGACTTGTTCTCAAGAGCTTTAAGGTATTGGTAAAGTCTTTGACGAGTTACTTCTGGATAGATGATCTCATCCAGGAAACCTTGTTCAGCAGCTCTATATGGATTAGCAAAGTTATTCTCATAGTTCTCAACCAGTTCTGCTTTTTTCTTATCAAAAGCCTCTCCAGTTAGCCCTTTGAGCTCATTACGGAAAACAATATTCACAGCACCATCTGCACCCATAACAGCAATCTCTGCAGTTGGGTAAGCGAGGTTAATATCAGCTCTTATATGTTTAGATGCCATTACATCATAAGCACCGCCGTAAGCTTTACGAGTGATCAGAGTGATCAGAGGAACAGTGGCTTCCGAGTAAGCATACAGAAGCTTAGCTCCGTGACGAATAATTCCACCGTACTCTTGAACTGTTCCTGGAAGGAATCCTGGAACATCTACGAAAGTAATGATGGGTATATTGAAAGCATCACAAAAACGAACAAAACGAGCAGCTTTAACCGATGAATCAATATCAAGACAACCTGCTAAGAAATTAGGCTGGTTGGCCACAATACCAACTTTGATTCCACCAATAGAAGCAAACCCTGTAATGATATTTTTAGCAAACCCTGCATGAACTTCCAGGAAGTGTTGATCATCAATCACTTCAAGAATGAGTTCATGCATATCGTATGGTTTTTTAGAGTTATCAGGAACAAAATCTTTAAGCTTGTTATTGGCACGTTTAACCGGATCAGTCGTTAACTTCTCAGAGTGCTTAATCATGTTGTTTGCAGGGATAAATGCAAAAAGCTCTCTCACGCGCTCAAAGCAATCATCTTCGTCTGCACAATTAAAGTGAGCAACCCCAGACTTTTCGTTGTGAGTGTTTGCACCACCAAGAGCATCTTTAGTTACTTCTTCATGAGTCACAGTCTTAATAACATCTGGTCCAGTCACAAACATGTAAGATGTTTTATCAACCATGAAAATAAAGTCAGTCATGGCCGGCGAGTAAACTGCTCCTCCTGCACATGGGCCCATGATAAGTGAGATTTGTGGAATCACTCCCGAAGCCTGGACGTTACGGTAGAAAATCTCAGCATAACCAGCAAGAGCATCTACCCCTTCTTGAATACGAGCACCACCGGAATCATTAATCCCAATGACTGGAATCTTATTTTCCAGAGCAAAATCCATGATCTTACAAATCTTGTTAGCAAAGGCTGCACCTAAGGCTCCTCCCCAACAAGTAAAATCTTGTGAAAACAGGGCCACTTGCTGACCATTGATTTTCGCAATACCTGTAACAACACCATCACCAAGGTATTTGGTTTTTTCCATACCAAAGGAATTACAACGGTGAGTAACAAACTTATCAAATTCAATAAATGAATCTGGATCTACTAATTTATTAATTCTTTCGCGAGCAGTGTATTTTCCCTGTTCGTGCTGTTTATTAATTCTATCCTGGCCGCCACCTAGCTCTGCTTCGGTGCTTAGGCGCGCCAATTGCTCGCGTCTTTGGTCGTTAGATAACATCAGACCCTCCCTAAATTTTTTTTAACAATATACTCAACACAAGAAGGTATTGGCAAAATTTTATGAAGGAGGAAAGATAGGCCAAGACTCGGCCTATCTTCAAAAAAATAGGATTCATTTACAGGGAAGTTCTTGATTAAATGAGATTGAAGCTCCTCGCCATAATCATACTCAATCAAATATTAATATGACCTTAACTCTCCCAAGGACTACTGCTTTCTAGCCCCACTGCTTGGAGTAGGTTCATACTTCTTCTTGATAGGGACTTCTTTTCCTTGTTCACGCATTTTATTAAAGATCTGAACAGCATCCCCTCTTCTCTGGCCCACTAAACAGTTCCTCAACTCAACATAAGGCTGACACTGTTGAGAAATGAAGGCATTATATCTTTTCTCAGATGGAGTTCGTCCCTCATAAGCATCAACTGAAGTGTTTTCCAGATAACGACTAAAAACATTGTTCTTAGATAATTCTTCCAGCTCACTTTTGAAAGCCGACTCAACAAATTTCTGGCAGCTCACACCTTGAGGCCCCATACCATTAAAATACTTCTTTAAATTCTGCTCAAAATACCACTGGCTGGATTGATATTCGAGCTGATCTCTTAATTTGTAGGCAAAGTCCTTAACTTCTTCACTATTGGCATTCTTCTCACAGGCACGGGCCTTTTTCTTGATTTCTCCCATGACTTTTTCGAAGTTATGCTTGAACTGCTCCACTTTGCATTTATCTAACCAGCACGAAAAATCTTCAAAGTTATCTTTAATGCCAACCACTGTTTTGAAAACTAACTCTTCAAAATCTCTACGGGCAAAAGCACTGGGAACAATAAAATCAATGAGGGTTTGAATCTGAGATCTCTCTTTCAGAAGACGCTCAATGCTCTCTTGAGTGATTTGTTTAACTTCTAATTTCTTATCATTTAGAAAGACCACTCCTTGCAATAAACTATCAGCAGACAATCGCAAATAAACTTCACTTGCAAAATCTACTCTTGCTTCACCTTTTTGATTCAGTGTCATCCTAGGAAGTTCTTTTCTATTCTTGTTGTAGCGCTCGACTCCTTGTAAAAAGGCATCACTATAATTTTTTGCGACTTCTTTGATCAATATTTCATGAGCCGCTGTTTCAGAAGCTATGCCTTCGTCAGCACTTAAAGTAGGTATATAGATAAATGTAAATAAGAAGTATAAAAATATCATCGGTATCATCCCTGAATAGAAAAAGCCCCTTTAGAGGGGCCTTCTAAATTATTCTCCAGCTGCTTTCTTTTGTTGTGCTCTTTTATCGAGTCCATACTTATCAACTTTCATAATAAGACTCGCTCTGGAAATCCCCAGTTCTTTGGCAAGTCGGCTCTTATTAAAGCCAGTTCGTTTAAGGCCTTCACGAATCATGAAAATCTCCAACTCCTCCATGGCCTCTTTAAGAGAACCTTGAGTATTAACTCCACGTAATCCTCCAATCGAAGAACCTGATGCTGGACGAGCTTCTCCAGATTCAAGGATTCTTGCTGAAAGCATATCAGGAGTAATCATTTTCTCTTCACCTGCTAGCACAACCAGTCTTTCCACTTCGTTTTGTAGCTCTCGAACGTTACCTGGCCATGTGTGATCAAGCATTTTTTCTAAGCACTTTTTAGAGAAGGTTTTCATCGGAAGACCAGCTTCTTCACAACGCTTTTGTAGGAAGTATTCCATCAACACAGGAATATCTTCTTGTCTTTCACGAAGTGGTGGAAGAGCAACGTTAATAACGTTTAGTCTGTAATATAAGTCTTCTCTGAACTCTCCACGAGCGATCATTTCTTTAAGATTTTTATTGGTAGCTGCAATCACTCGCACGTTAACTTTTTTAGGAACAGTTGCACCCACTGGCATGAATGTTCCTTCTTGAAGAACACGAAGTAACTTTACTTGCATAGAGGGAGATGTGTCCCCAATCTCATCAAGGAAAAGTGTTCCACCATTAGCGGCTTCAAAAACACCTTTCTTATCTTTAATTGCTCCAGTGAAGGCTCCCTTCACGTGACCAAAAAGTTCCGAATCAAGTAGGTTGTCGTTAAAAGCTGAACAGTTCACTGCCATGAAAAGAGCATCTTTTCTTGGTGAATTATAGTGAATGGCCTTAGCAACCATCTCCTTACCAGTCCCGTTCTCCCCTTGAATCATGATGGTTGATTCAGAGTTAGAAACTTTAGAAAGAAGGTGATAGACCTGTTGCATTTTTTTCGATTTACCAATGAGATTGTGATAACGGTATTTATTACTAATCTCAGAGTTTAGATCCATAATGCGATCTTCTCTTTTTGAAATCTCGTTATGGAAAGTCACTACCTCATCAGCTACCAGTCCCACTAACTCTTTCATCTCTGAGTAGAAACGACCGGAAAACCGCTTCATTTTTTGAACGGCAAGTCTGGCGTCTTCTTGAGAGATTCCGCACTCACACATCTTAGAAATAACGTGCTCAATTTCATCGGAAGTCGAGGTATCTTTCAGATAAGGATAAGCAATAACAGAACCGCTAAATTCACCATCGACCATAATCTTATGGGCAAAACCATAGGTACCAGGGAAAAAAGCATTGAACTCATAACTAGCTTCAGAGGAAGATGCAAAATGTTCATACACTTTTTCAATATCGCTCTCTAGCCAATCATGCCCAAAAGAATGAGTAATTTGTAACTTTAAAAAAGGAGATTTAAAGGAGTATTCAGGATCTTGAATGAACTGTACTCGCCCTTGGGAATCTACATACAGAACATCAAGCCCATACCAGTTTCCAATAATTTTTTCTAAGTTCTTCGTTGTATGTAAATCTTTAATGGCCTTCCAATCAATCATAGACGCTCCTCATGAGTGCAGGGCCTTAAGATCGGCCCTGTATATCTAGTCGTCTAACTTATCGGCTGATTGTCGGATTTCTTGACAGGTGATGAAGTAAAAAGAACAAACTTTTTACAACTTAGAATCTGAGATCTGTAAAAACTCTTCAAATGCCCGAAAAAACATAGGTTTATTCCACTCTTGTGGCCCTAAATATTTCTTCAAAGTCTTTAAATCTTTACCAAAAACAAAGGTCTCAGGCACACGAGTAGTACCAAAAAGATCCCTGTGAACATTATCATTGTCTATTAACCAGACAATATCGGCCTTAGGAAGTGCCACTGACTTAATATGCTTTTGCACCTTAGGAAGTTCGTCATTAACGGCCACTAAAAGAAATTTTACCGGCTTGTTTTCAAACCCCTTCATGAAGTTTACAAGTGCAGGTAACTCTGCCTCACAAGGAGCGCACCAGGTACCCCAAAAGTGAACCACAAGCAAAGACTTAGACCCATCCCTAAAAACATCGTGTAGGCCAAATTTGTCGTTATCAAGCGTATAAAAATGTGAATTAGGTAAAGATGCTAGGATTGCTTCTTTCTTTTCAGCTCCACTCAACTGTCGCTCTAAAGAATTTTTCTGATAAACACCATAGCCAACGGTGGCCACGATAATTACCAAGATAATGAGAATTCGATTAATCATATCACCTCAAACTAAAAAACCTTCTCAAAGTTATTCGCCTTGAGAAGGTTTTTTTATAATTAAAGCTTGAATTTAATTATTCAACGAAAGCGATGATAGCTTCTTTAGCACCATCACCAAGTCTTCTATCAGATAGCTTAAGAAGACGAGTGTAGCCGCCTGGACGTTGCTTGAACTTAGGAGCAACGTTAGCAAATAAATTACTCACAGCTTCTTTATTGTTAAGCTTTGTGAAAGCTAAACGACGGTTAGCAATTGTGTCGTTTTTAGCAAGAGTTACAAGCTTCTCAATATAAGGCTTAAGGGCCTTAGCTTTAGTTTCAGTTGTTTTAATTTTTCCGTGAGTGATAAGCTCGATAGAA
>DATGND010000278.1:0-4588 GCA_035306925.1 Bacteriovoracaceae bacterium
CTGAATGCAGAAATCCCAGAAAGGAAGCGATATTATCTTTCATTACTACATAGGTAATAAGAATAACGACAGTAAATTTAAAAGTACCTTTAATCGCCTCTACCAACGACTTTTTGGAAAACAAACGTCCAAAACCTTTAATGGGGTCAATGCGATCGAAATTAAAATTAATAATCTCTGGTGAATAAAGAAAACCAATCTGAGCAAACTGAGCAATGATACCAACGCACGCGGAAACTCCGAACGATGGAGCTACCGCCTTAATTAATGTCCAGGCAGTTTGCGAGAAGAAATCCTTCATCCACTCTTTGGTGTAAGCGACTTTTAAGTTTTGGTTATAGAGCCATTCGATGTACTCTCCAATAACTTCATAAATATAAACAGCGCAAAGAATAAGAGTGAGAAACGAGGCTGTAAGCAATAAGACGCTATTAAGCTCTCTCGAAGCAGCTACATCCCCTTTCTTCCGAGATTCTTCAATCTTATGCTGGGAGGGTTCTTCCGTTTTTTCGTCGTCGTTTTCTTCGGCCATCCTTGCCTCTTAAAAGTTTAGTTGGAGATGAACTGGAACCACGCTCCTAAACTTTTGACGTAAAAATCAAAACTCACATGGAAAAATTCTTCAGTTATTCCTAAAAAGAGAATTAATCCAATACCTATGTTCACTACAAAACTCACCATCAAAACGTTCATTTGAGGAACTGTTCTTGCCACAATTCCAAAAACAAGGTTCATCAGGAGGTTTGCAAAAATCAGTGGGCCAGCTAAGAGCACGGCTGCACTGAATGCTCCCTTAAAGAATAGCACAAAAAACTCTGGGGCCTTGAGTAATTTGTCCGCATTTAAGAAATTGATAGAAAAGAATGAATTAAATACACCCTGGATCATAGGAACAAGAGCTCCAGAGCTTAAGACGAGAATAACCATCGCCCATTCAATCATTCGCTCAAAAGGTCCGATTTGTTGACCTTGAGAAGGATCAAAATAAGTTACAGAAGCAAAACCAATCTGTTGGGTCAAAATGCTACCGGCCCCTATATAGAGGCTTAATAAACTTTTAACAAGAAAACCGATAATTAAACCCGTCATTGTATGAAAGGCCATTAGTATCCAGGCATTTTCAAGACCTACCATTCTAATCTCTGCAACCAACGTGCCTTGTACGCTAGGAAAAAAAGCAAAGGAAATGAGAAAGGTTGCCAGAATCTTAACGATTCCAGGAACAGAAACATTATCGAAAAGAGGTAATTGAAAGAGAACTCCGAACCATCGAGAGAAACTAAGCCAAAAGGCCATAAATCCAATCTGGTCACTAAGAGTTATGTTCATTATCTTCTAACTATCTCAGGGATACTGATAAATAGCTCTCTGGTGTAATTCACGATGGTATCCATCATCCAGGGACTAAAGATAACCATGGCCGCAACAATGACCAGAATCTTCGGAATAAAAGAAAGAGTCTGCTCGTTAATCTGAGTCACTGCCTGAAAGATAGAAACCAGAATACCCACTAGGAGTGCTCCAATCAGCATGGGTGCCGCCATCATAAGAGTTACTCTTATGGCCTGACTGATAACTTCAATGACAAATTCATTTTCCATGGTCCAATCCCTTAGCTAAACGACCTTAAAATGGCTCCTGTCACCAACTGCCACCCATCAACAAGAACGAATAAAAGAAGCTTAAATGGCATCGATACAAGCATCGGTGGCAACATCATCATCCCCATGGCCATTAATACGGAAGCAACAACCATATCAAGTACAATGAACGGGATGTAGAGCAAGAAACCGATCTGAAATGCGGTTTTTAACTCTGAAATAATAAAGGCCGGTATCAGATAGTGAGTTGGTACACCATCAATATTGTCTGGGGCTTGAGCCCCTGTTACGTCATAAAAAAGAGCAATGTCATTTTTTCTCACATGCTTACTCATAAAACTTCTTAGATCTTTTTCCAGACCTTCAAGAGCTTGAGCAGCATCTATTTTTTTGGCCGTATAAGGTTGAATCGTATTCTGATAAATCGATTGGCCAGTCGGCATCATTACAAACACCGAAAGAAACATCGCAAAGCCGATTAATAATTGATTCGGCGGCATGTTTTGAGTTCCCAGTGCCTGTCTCATAAAAGAGAGAACAACCACAATTCGTGTGAATGAAGTCGTAAGAATAATAATGGCAGGAGCAAGGGTTAAAACTGTAAAGAGAAGCAGCACTTCGAGAGTGTCTACCAGGTTTGTTCCTTGTCCAAAGTTTACACTAACCCCTGGAAGGTTAGCGGATTGGGCAAAAAGCGCTTGCGCAGGTATCAACGTGAGAATGAGGGCCCAGAATAACTTCATATTAACTCTTAGTTAAACTCAATAGGTTTTAGTTTTTTAGCTTTCTTCTTAAGCTCATCAGAAAATCTAACAATATCCGTTTTATTCACCAGTTTCTCCAGACGTGAAGTCTCGTTAACAGGTGTTGAAGTATGAATGTCTTCTTTAAGCTTAATCTCACCTTCAGAATTTTGAGCATCATTAAGTTTTAAATCAAAATTTGTACCGGTAATTTCTTTCTCACCTTCCTTGATAAGGCCTGCTGTATCAGTGATTTCGGAAATAAGTGAGATACCAGAATCTGAATTAGAAACTAAGAAGATCTGCTTATGAGCACGGATCAAAGAAAGTGATTTTTTAGGAGAAATATAAGTAGTACTTAACACTTCAATGAGTTGCGAGTTATTTAAAAAACCGAGCTTCCCTTTATTAAAAACGCCTTTCTTAAAGATTGAAACTAGTCCATAAAAAGCACCTAGGATAAGCGCCAGAAAAACAGTGAACTTAGCTGCATAGCCTGCAAAGGAGAAAGTATTATTTACTTGTGGTTTGTTACCGATTGCTGACTGAGTTGTTGTGACTGTATCTTTTTTGATTTCTTTTGCCGCTACTTTTTTCTCTTCAATCTTTTCAATTTGTTTTGAAATTTTATTCAGATAATCTTCATTCAAAGCTTCTTTTGCAGCTACTGCTTTTTTAGTCTCAACGACTTTGGGAGCAGATGCTGCTGCCTTTGGAGTAGCAGTAACAGTCTTCTTTTCCTTGATGATTTTTCCTGTTGGGAAAGTAATTTCTACCTGATTGTTTTTCCAACCCAGGTTAACTTCATTCTGATTCACTTTAAAAGGTAGCTTTGCCCACACAACAGCTCTACCCTTTGAGGTTTTTGCCGTTAAAGTAACATCACCTTGCTTTTTATTAATGGTTTTAAAATCATCAGCTTCACCAAGAGAGATTTCAATGAGCTGATCATTTACAGAAATCTCAGGAAGATCATTGGACTTTCCTTCAACTGCAATTTTTAAAACGCTTTCCTGCCCCTTATTCTCATAATTGAGCGTAGACACTTTGACACCAGCAAGTGCCATTTGGGTAAATAAGGAGAAAATTACGATAGCAACAAACTTTCTGTTCATGCAGCTCCCTTCCTGGTAACTGTTAACTAACTACTTAAATTACTTTAAAGACTCAATACGCTCTAATGGTGAAATAATATCTGTGAGACGAATCCCAAACTTCTCATTCACCACCACAACTTCTCCTCTAGCAACTAGCTTGCCATTTACAAGCACCTCTAATGGCTCCCCTGCCAGCTTATCAAGCTCAAGCACAGATCCTTGCCCTAACTGAAGAAGATCTTTAATAACAACTTTTGCTCTCCCAAGCTCAACACTTACCTTAAGAGGGATATCCAGAATAAAATCAAGATTTTGAACCTTTAATTTATTAAGAGCATCGTCCCCTGCTTTAATTTGGTCTGCAAGTTCTCTGATCGCCTCTTTATTATTCTCAGACATTTGTTGCTCAGACATATTTATTTTCCTTTTAAGTGATTCTTCGAGTAATTTGTACGGCCCTATTGCCTTTATAAACACCAATCAAACATTTCATTTTCTTCGCTTCTTCAATCTCAAGATCAAGTTCACCTGAAACTTCCTGGTGAAGAGGAATGATGTCTCCAACTTGAAGACCGATCAGATCTCCGATCGTAAGCTCAGTCTCACCTAATTTAACGACTGCAGTAGCTTCGGCATGCTGAACATGTTCCTGCATTGAACGAGTCCAAAGAGTATCCACCACATCATTATCAGTCTGATAAGTTGTCGATAGCTTTTGCTTAATTGGCTCAATTGTAGAGTATGGAATCACCACCATAATAGTTCCGGAAGCCGACTCAAACTCTACTTCAAATGTTGTCGTGATAATAACATCAGAAGGAGGTACAACCCCTACGAACTGAGGGTTAATCTCTGTTCGAACATATTGAGCATCAATCTTATGAACAGGGGCCCAGGATTCTTCCAGGTCGTTAATGGCCATATCCATCACGCGTCTCATGAATGAGAGCTCAATCGATGTAAATTCTTTTCCTTCAATTTTTGTAAATGGTCGGTCTGTTCCACCGAAGTATGAATCGATAATGGCGTAAGCAAGCTTTGATTCGAAAACGATCAAAGCAGGACCACGAAGCTCGTTAAAACGCATGATACACATACAGGAAGGAATCGGTAGCGTATTAACAAACTCTCCAAACTTTAAAAGGTC
>DATGND010000279.1:0-2068 GCA_035306925.1 Bacteriovoracaceae bacterium
TGGGTGTCATACATCACTTAGAATGCAAAGTGATGGGCCTTATTTTAAGAGTTAAAACGATGAAATAATGAGGGTGTGACTCTGGGCATTTGAAAAATGACCAGAATTAACTGCCTCACATTTAAGTGAGGCAGTTAGTAAGAATAAAAAAAATAATTACTTGATGAATAGAGCATAAAAAAAAGGGATCTCTTCGAGATCCCTTTTTTTATTCTTTGGTTTCGATAAATTCTATCTTGTATCCATTCGGGTCTTCAACAAAAGCAATGACTGTCGATCCATGCTTCATCGGACCTGGCTCGCGAACAACTTTAGCTCCCGCCTTTCTAACTTTCTCACATGTTTCATAAATATCTGGAGTACCGATAGCAATGTGTCCCCATTGATCTCCTAAAACATAATCGGATTTACCATAGTTGTAAGTGAGTTCAATGCAAGGATCGTTTTTGGAATTGCCATAACTCATAAACACCAGAGTAAACTCTCCCTCAGGATAATCATCGTGAGAGACGACATTCATTCCTAAAACATCTCTATAAAAACGAATTGACTCTTCTAAGTTTTTTACTCGAATCATTGTATGCAAGTACTTCATTAATCCCATCCTATTACTTGAAAACCTTTCTCAGCGAGACATTGATTAACATAACGACGCTTCATTTGATCAGGAGAAACCGCTCCAGAGGTAGCACCAACGGCACCTCCTACAGTAGCACCTCTCACTAAGCCTCGTCCATAATCACCCGTAAAGATTCCCGTTGCAGCTCCCCATGCAGCACCGATAGCTGCACCTACTCCTGCACTCTTTCCAACTTGCTTGGCCTTGCTATTTTTTAAATATTCTTCAGACTCTTTCATACACTGATTAACAGCTTCTTGAGCTTTATCTTTTCCTACCGCTTTATAATGAGAGTTAGGATAAAGCGTAGGTTTAGAAGCACAGCCTATGACTAAAAATAAAATGAGAAGTAATCTCACTGATACTCCTTAGGGAATAAATCTGCATTGAGGTAACGTAACACTTGAAGGACCTTGGCCATATGAAGATTTTCATCGCCAGTTTCAAGTCTTTTGAGAAAAGCTAAACCAACTTGAGCAGAACTAGCAAGTTCGTCTTGCGTTAAGCCCAGACTCTTTCTTCTTTTACGAACAAAGTAAGCGATTGTTCCAATTTCTCTTTCAATTTCTTCGTTTGTACGACGAGTAACTTCCATGTCAATTCTCCTTGCACCTCTTCATTTTACTGCCCCTATGATGAGATGCAAGGAAGAATGGATCTTATTTAATACTAAAACTAGTCACTAAACTCACTGAACTCTGCAGTCTCAGTTGCTTCATCAGGTCTTAATTCTGGTTCGACTAAAGCTTCCGGATCAATGATAGCTGAGGGAACTCTTTTCTTATAAAAGCTCACTCGCTTTGCTTTCGGTTTAAGACTTGAAATCTCTCTGACCGTATCATTCTGAAGTTTATCAGTGAAAGATTGAAGTTCTGGATCTTTAAACTTTGCCAGCACATCAAAGCCACTGATTCCTTCTTCGTTCTTTTTGTCGAAATCAATTTTCTGATCTTTCTTCCAATAAGAAATGGCCTTAAGACATTTTGATTGTCCTGCTGCATTTAAAGCATTTTTACCAGTATTATTCTTGGCCATAGGGTTAGCACCAAGGTCTCCTAAAAAACTTATCTGGTCCTGATCGCAAGTTTCCACAATCTCCGGAAGAATTTCGGAAGCAGCTCCCTTCATTGTTTCCATCACTTCAGGATTATTCTTAGAAAGCCCCAAAACTTTAGCTTTAAATTCAGGCTTAGCAGATTGGGCCATAACTTGAAGAAGAGGAACTAAAGGTGAAGGCGAATCATTCTTATTCTCACTAAGAAGACTCTTTGGGTCCTGTGATTTCTCATGATTGTGGTGAGAGGCTTGATCTAAAGTGAGTGAAGCTGCTTTATGAATAAATTCTAAGCGTTCATGATGAACAACGGCTTCTGCCAAGGTCATTGGCCTTCCGTCAACTTCTACTGCTTCATTAAGACTTCCCCCTTCTTCAAGATAGGATATATATGG
>DATGND010000280.1:0-3289 GCA_035306925.1 Bacteriovoracaceae bacterium
CAAATCATTCACGAAATTAATTCGGTTATTGAATTAATGAAGCAAGATTTCCTTCCTTCTCAAGACTTGGCAACCATTCAGCATCGACTGGAAAGAGTGACAAAGATTCAAAAGATTCTTATTGATCAAATGAATGTAATGGAAACCATGACAACTCTGGACTTTATGGAGTTCCGTGATTACCTAGTTCCTGCATCTGGTTTTCAGAGCTTGCAATTCCGTATGATTGAAGCAAGTCTTGGAATTAAACCAGAACACCGAATGGAGGTAGAGAAACAGTTTTTTACTTCTCGTCTAAAAGATGAAGACAAAAAACAACTTGAACAAGTAGAAAGCAGCATCTCTGTCTTTGAACTTGTTCAAGCTTGGTTAGAAAGAATGCCTTTCCCTAATAAAGATAATTTCAATTTTTGGGAACAGTACTCAAAAGCTGTTGGGAAAATGCTTGAGCAAGATAAAGAAATTATTTCAAACAACCCTTCCCTTTCTGATCAAGTTCGCGAAATCGAACTTAAAAATCTTGAATTTGCCAGAATGAGCTTTAATTCCCTCATCGATAAAAAAGTTTATGATGACTTTATTAAGGCTGGAAAAGTTCGTCTTTCTCATAAGGCGATGTTATCGGCAGTTTTCATTTATCTTTATCGCGATCTTCCGGCCTTACAGATGCCATTTAAAATTCTCAACACTTTGGTAGAGATTGATCAAAACTTCACGACCTGGCGCTATCGTCACGCACTCATGGTTCAAAGAATTTTAGGAACAAAGATTGGAACCGGAGGCTCTTCAGGACATGAATATTTAAAATCCACCACGGAAAGAAACAGGGCCTTTTTAGATTTCTTTAATCTAGCGACTTATCTCATTCCGAAGCAAATGATTCCTGAACTTCCGAAACAATTAAAAGATCAATTGGATATTGCTTATGACAGTTTTAGATCTTAGAAAATATTATTCACGCTTCTTAGATGGCCATAAGGATAAAATCCATTTGGCAGCTCACTCCCATCACTTCTGGCCCGATGTTTCCCGCGAGGGACATATTGAGTATTGGGATGACTGTGCAAAAAGTAGTGATCATAAATGGGATAAAATTTTTAGTGAGATTATCCCCTATGCTCAAAATAAAATCGCAAACATTCTTAACCTTAAAACTCCCGATCAAATTGTCTTCGCTCCTAACACTCATGAATTGACCTCAAGACTTCTATCCACTTATTTAGGTAAGGATGGGCTTTCCATTCTCACCACTAATTCCGAGTTCCACTCATGGAAAAGACAAATTCAACGTCTGCAAGAATTAGACTCCGTCAAAGTGGAATGGATCGATACAGACAAACTCCTCACTGACCGTAACGCATTTTTTGAAACTCTTATTACGGGCCTAAAGAAAGAACCTGATCTCTTTTTCATTAGTCAGGTTTTCTTCGATTCTGGACTTGCTATAACGACTGAAGAGTTTCAAAGCCTGGCTTCTTGCCTCAGTCCCAATACAACTATGGTCATCGATGGCTACCATGGCTTTGCTGCTATTCCCACAGACCTCTCTGCTTTAGAAGGACAGGTCTTCTATCTGGCCGGAGGCTATAAGTATGCCCAGGCCGGCGAGGGAGCAGCTTTTATGGTGATTCCTAAGAAAACATATCGCCCGGCCTTTACCGGATGGTTTGCTCAATTTGCTAACCTGACTCAAACAACTGACCAATTGGTAGGCTACTCACAAGACTTTATGAGTTTTATGGGCTCTACCCAAGATATGAGTGGACTCTACCGCTTTCGTAAAGTTTGGGAATTATTTGATTCGCTTGATTTAGACGTAAAAACAATTCATAATCATGTAAGAAGCCTTCAAAACCAATTCCTAGATGATTTTAACGCTAAACTCGTAAGAGAATTCGGACTAAGTCTTTTATGGAATAAGGATTTTGAACATGGCCATTTCTTAACTTACGTAGCCCAAACTGAAGATAAAGCTAGTGAAATTGAAAAAGAGTTAAAAGAAAAAAACATACTCATCGATAGAAGGGGCAATAGGTTAAGATTTGGATTCGGTCTTTATCATACTGACTTAACTTTGAAGGCCTTAGCGGAAAGACTCTAAAACTTAATTTCTATCTTTTTACTAAGGTTTTTAGTCATCTCTTCCGATATAGCTTTTGTTTAGAACAAAATAGGGAAATTGAAGGAATATGCAATTTAAAATTGGCTCACTACTCATACTTTTGATTGTCGGTTTTATCGTTAAGATTTCCTTTGAAACGGCTTTTGCAGAAAAAGTCCCACACCATTCTCCGGAAAGAATTCCGGCTTCCATAGATCAAAACTATAGGGACTACGTAACTCTTAATGATCGCCGTTAGTTCGAGAAGATCTCTTCCACTAACTTTTTAAAACTCTCTCCGCGATGGACGAAACTTTTGAATTGATCAAAAGAAGGATATCCTGGTGAGAAAACAAGATGACCTGCAAGCTTCTGATCTTTGACAGACTTCAAGGTCGTACTCAAGTCATACCCCTTCTCCACCTCAAACTCCTCTCCTAATTCATCTGCTAGACGATCAGTCACTTCACCTATCAAAAAGATCTTTTTAATTTTGTCTTTAAAAGGAAGAAGCTCTCCTATGATCTTGTCTGTTTCATTCCTAAGCTTTCCACCCAACACTAAATAGATAGCTTCATCAAAAGCCTTGATAGCAGTAGTCGTGGCAAGAGCATTAGTGGATTTTGCATCATTATAAATTTTTAAATGCTGATACTCTTTCACAAACTCCAGGCGATGCTCCACGCCTTTGAAGTTCTCTAGGAAGTTTTGAAAAAGAACTTTATCCTTTAGTCCTAGAGCATTCAACGTCATTTTCGTGGCCAGGAAGTTAGCAAGATTATGCTCTCCTCTTAAATAAGCCTTAGAAGTGTCAAACTCCCTTTGAAAGTCATCAAGTTCATAAAGTGAAAATAAAAGAGTTTGAGCTTTAGCTTTAATGGTATCCAGATAATCGTTTTCTTTTCCAAGAATGAGAACATCCGACTCTGTCATATTTTTAAAGATATTATTTTTGGCAAGAGCGTATGATCTGACATCATCATAGCGTTCAGAATGGTTAGGGAACACATTCAATATCAAAGCAACTTGAGGATGAAAATTAACAATACTCTCTAATTGAAAGCTTGAAAGTTCAATAACAGCAAAATCAAGTGACTCTTTTATGAAAGCGATATCACAGTATGGAGTTCCAATATTACCCCCACAAAAAACTTTTTTCCCGAAGGCTTCAAGAGCTTCTTTAATCAT
>DATGND010000281.1:0-20356 GCA_035306925.1 Bacteriovoracaceae bacterium
ATGGGACTCACCTTAGGTTTAGTAAGTATTGTTCTGCTTCACCAATACATCCACAAGCACACACACGGTAAAAATAAATCTTCTTACCTCTTAATTGCTGCTCTCATCTTCCACAACTTTCCAGAAGGTATGGGAGCAGAAGCAAGTCTTGCTGGGATGGAATGGAATACCGCTATCTCTCTGCAAGCGGCTATTGCTATTCAAAATGTGGTAGAAGGAATGATTCTCACTCTTCTTCTGATGTCCTTAGGAGTAAGAACTAAATGGGCCCTTATTGGAGGTGTGGTGAGCGGTGTCGTAGAACTTGGTGGTGGAGTTATTGCAGGCTTAGTCCTTCACCAAACTCTCCTTCTCCTGCCTTTTCTTCTCTCTTTAGCCGGAGGGGCCATGATGGGTTCAGTTGCTCTGGAGATTTGGGAAACAAAAAGACTAAACCCTGCTCAGTTTATTATGGGTACGGCGATCATCCCGATCATGAATTACTTTCTACCTTAACCACCAAAAGAATTTGTATCCGGTAATTTCATACCAAGGATTGAAGAGGTAGTCAGCGATAGTTCCACCAGTGAATCCACCAATGGTTACCTCATATTTTTTACGCACATTTTTGATTTCATCCAGATCCAACGGACAGGTATAAAGATTATGGGGATCTTTTAAATTTAGCTCAACCAGAGCTTTTTTCACTCCTCTTAAACCACTCTTCGTGACAATCATCGAGCAGTTATAAGCTTCATCAAATCCCGCATCAATGTAGTTTCTAAAATCCACTTCCTTAACAAGTTTCCACTGATCACCTTCACATGCAATATAAGGCCCCAGCTCTTCACCGAGTAAATCAGGCCCTTCATTCAAGAGATGATTCCAAAAGCGCATTCCTTGAAAGTTTGCAACCAGATCTGCTGGTGTATAAACACCTGTGGCGATCGGATTTCCCCCTAAGTGAAGTCTCTCATTAGCAAGTCCCACGTAGAGAACACGCTTAATAGTAAAACCTTTATAATAGAAACGTCTGAAGTAGTGATATCCCTGGCCCCACATGTGCTCAAACTTATCAGAGCCGATGTAGTGCCCATTAAAGTTCATGGTCGTACCGATCCCAATACCATCCATATCCGCTGCAGGACGTGCCAATAAATAACCATCAGTTATTTTGTGGTACTTAAAAATAGAGTCGGTTCTCGAAATGATATGTTTAGGTATTTGATCCGAGGAAACGATCTCCTGAATAAAAGTCCCCTTATTCAAGATAATATTAAAATCCTTCCTGATCTCTTTATACAGAGTTTCCTTATGACATGTTCCCTGAGCATTAGAGCGTTTTATTGCTTCCTGAAGGTATTCGTTAGTTCTCTTATTAATAATGGCGCTGGAGTCATCCAGAGGCTCATAACGGCGAGTAAAAGAGTCGATTTCGGATGCATTTATTCCTAAAGGCAAAAGAAGCAAAAAAAGCAGTGCATTTTTCATATAAACCTCTAATTTAAGGAGCATCCATATCACAGAATAGGCCCCTCGTTTTTAAGACTGTAAATAATTCAAAATCTTTAATTTTCTCTAAATTTTTTAAGAACTTCTGTCGATAGGATAGCCATGACAAACTGGTCCCCAAGAGAACTCTCCACAGATGAATTATATGAAACTCTCCATAAAGCTTGTGACTTTGGAGGAATGGTAGAACGTCCTCTTATTTTCTCCAGAGATCAGTTCCAAATCTCTCACCTGGAAATCAAAGGAAACGAACTCATCATTTCGCTTCAGGATGAAATTGAAAACCTGGAAGAAACAAGACATCTGTGTGTTGACTTAAAATATCGTAAGATGAGTTTCATCCTTAAAAAAAGCGATTACCAAATTGAAGGCAACATCATCAGAGCTAAAATCCCGACTCAAGCTAAGGCCATCATCAAAAGGCCTTATCCAAGATACAAACTGGATTTTAAATCTTACCCAAGTTCCATTACTCGTGCGGAAAGAAGAGGCGGCCAATACGAACTCAAAGGTTATGTTGACAACCTTTCCTTGAATGGTCTGTGCCTTCTTATCAATAAAACAGAAGATGGTGATGAACTAAAATCCAATGATCACATTTGGATCAAGTCCTTTGCCTCTAAATCCCTACCCGTTCATATTTTTGGAAAGGTTATTTACACAACTGCGGTCATAATTGATGGTGTGGAATTTCTAAAGGCCGGTATTCGATTAGAAAAAGAATTTGAAGAGGAATTCTTCAATTCTCTGATTGAAGACCATCTTCAAATTCTAGCAGCTTAATCTTCTTTTTTAGTGAACTCAGCTTCAAACACATTCTTATCACCTAAGCTCTGAGAAGTTTCTCTCTGCCGAGTGTAAGTATGATGATGACCTCCAAAGCCACCGCCACGATAAACTTTAAATTGAAACATTCTGTTTCTTCCCCATGGACTTGTTAGTCTCCACTTCTCCATGGCCTCACCAAAGATCGCTACAAACCAACTGATGGTCACCAGGATGGGATTCGTATTCCAGTAAGCAGCAGTTGCCAGAGTGGCCACAAGAAAACGTGGACAAATAAAAAAGGCCACCCACCAAAGAAAGCCTCCACTTACAACAGAAGAAAATAAAAGTGTGAGTCGCGGGAAGAAAGTAACGAAAACGAGAAAGAAAGGACCACGTTTTTGCCAGTAATTAATCTCTCCAAAATCTGCTTGAAAAAGATCTGACATGATAGTGGTAATTAATGTAAGAACTAAAAAAATGGCAATAAGTCTTAAAGCTGTTGTCATTCATAAACCATTAAATCTTGCTTGCGAGCGAGTCTACAAGCGGCGTTAATAAGCCCAACATGTGAATAGTTTTGTGGGAAATTCCCCCATTGGCCACCATCTTCCGAGCTTAGGTCTTCTGATAATAACCCTAAATGATTCGAATGTTGAACGACATTTTTAAGACAATCGTAAGCTTCTTTCAAGAACCCTAGCACAATGAGACATTCGATATACCAGTATGTACAAATAAGAAATGTTGCATGGGTTTCTCCAAAGTCATCAAGGGCGCGATAACGATAAATCATCCCCTCTGGAGTAAGGAGTTCTTTTTGTAATCGCTGAAAATGTTTATGAGTGCGCTCATCATCTGCATTCAAGTAATTCATGGTAATCAGTAAAAAAGCAGAAGCATCAAAATGAAGTCTCTCCTGATCACTCATATAGCATTCATTCTCTTCACAATAACATTTTTCTATATTAGCTTCAGAAATTTTGGCTACCTCAAGAGCTTCATTAAAAAGCTCCATATCCCCATAAGCACGGGCAATTTTCATTGCTCCCTTAGCGCCGGCCCAGTGAAAGATATAAGTCTCCAGGTGCTTTGCTGTCTTCCCTCTAAACTCCCATATTCCCGCATCCGGTTTATCCATAACCTTTTTAATTTCGGCCACCAAGCTTGAGATAATATCAAGAGAACGAATCTTTTCTTTATTAATCAAACGCTCATCCAGATAGAGAGGAAGTAAGGAAAGAATCACTTGCCCAAGAGAATCATATTGCCTTTGCAGATTAGCTGCATTCCCTACTCTCACCGGAGCTGAGTTAAGATAGCCCTTTAAAGGAAGAATAATCTCTGGCATCTCTCCTGAGCCATTTATCCGATAGACCGGTTGAAGATTTGAGACATCGGAAGCCACGTTATAAACAAAGTGAAGATATCTTTCCGCCTCATCAAAGTGCCCCAGAGAGTTCATCGCTGCTAGAGAGAAGTAAGTGTCTCGAATCCAACAATAACGATAATCCCAGTTTCTTCCTGAATAAGGATACTCGGGAAGAGAAGTTGTTCCACTGGCAAGAATCGCACCCGTGTCTTCGTATTGATGTATTTTAATCGTAATAGCAGATCGAATAATTTCTTTTTCAAAAATATTGGGAACGTAACTTGCCTTCACCCAATCGCGCCAATAAAGAATCGTTCTATTGGCAAATTCTTCAAAGGTATCTTTTAGTGGAGCTTCAAAAGGTTCCCCTCCGGAAAGAATGAGATAAAGATCTTCGGTGAGATAAAAATCCTTATTCTCTAAAAGATACGTTTTTGATGCATTGGTGGTGAGCCTTACAGGAAAATGAAGCCCTGTAAAACGAAGATGATTCGATCCGAAGTGAACCTCCGGCTCAAGCTCACCATAGTTCCCTCTCGGTTCACAGATAATCTTTATCCGCGGTCTTCCTGATATGAGTTTAATCTTTCGAAAAAACTGCAGTGGTTTATGGAAGCGATCATTGGCCTTAAAACGAGGAGCAAAGTCTATCACTTCAAATGATCCATCATCACAATAGAAGCGAGTCACTAACACCGCTGTGTTATCGATATAATGTTGTTCTGTATGAAATGTATTTGATGGAAGAACTTGAAAGTTTCCTCCCTTCTCATCATCCAGGAGATTACCAAAGACAAAAGATGAGTCCATTAAAGGCCAACACATCCATCTGACTGAACTGTGAGTATCAACGTATGCCATATAGTGGCAATTCCCAATAACACCTAAATTGTAACGATGTGCCTTTTTCATAAGGGGATTGTAATCTATAAAATAAGCGTCTTTCAAAACACTCCATGTTGTTTAAGTTTAAGGAGAGATCATGGCCCGCTGTCTAATTGTCTCTAATAGACTCCCATTGAATTACGATAAGAATACTCAAACGTTCACTCCTTCTCCTGGAGGACTTGTTTCCGCAATTATGGGACTTGATGCAAAAAAAGTTGGTCAAGAGTTTCACTGGCTAGGAATAATGACTGATGATGTTGAGAAGGAATTAATAGAAGAATTAAAGAAAACTAAATTTGATGACATCACCTGTCACCCTATCATCGTTCCTAGAAATGCTTACAACTCTTATTACAATAAATATTGCAATAACGTTATATGGCCACTCTTTCACTATGAACGGAATCTCGTTTACTACTCTCCTTCCGGATGGAGAAATTATGTGCTCATTAATAAATTAATGGCCAATGCTATTGCTGAATACGCTAAAAATTCAGATACCATTTGGATTCATGACTTCCATCTTATGTTGGTTCCAGGAATGTTAAAAAAGTTAAGGCCGGAATTAAAAATTGGATTTTTTCTTCATATTCCATTTCCCAGCTCTGAGATTTTTCGAGAACTTCCTCAGCGGGAAGATATTCTCACTTCACTGGCAACATGTGACTTAGTTGGCTTTCATGATTTGTCCTATCTCAATCATTTCAAATCAAGTATGTCGCGTATCATCGGCGAAGATCTCGCTCATACGGAAAAGAAGTGGGGTGTTTACCCTATCTCCATCGATACACCGAGATTCAAAAGAATTGCTGCAGATGAAAGAACCAAAAGAAAAGTTGCCGAATTTCTTAATCATAAAAAAGATTCTCAGTGGATTCTGGGAGTCGATCGACTGGATTACATTAAAGGCCTCATCTTAAAGCTTCGTGCCTATAAAGACTTTTTAAAGAAGAATCCAGACCAAGTTGGAAGAGTTCGTCTTATTCAAGTGGTTATTCCTTCCAGAACAGATGTTGCCGAATATCAACATCTCAAAGACAAAATTGAACAGCTGGTTTCAAGTATCAATGGAGAATATGGAACTCCTACTTACATGCCTGTGCAATACCTTTATCACAGTGTCGATAACTATGAACTCTCAGCTCTTTATCAAGTAAGCGACGTTCTCTTCATCTCTTCTCGTAGGGACGGGATAAATCTTGTCAGTCTTGAGTATGTGGCGAGCCAAATGCAAGACTTTGAGGGAAGTATTCTTCTTTCAGAATTTGCAGGCGCTCACTCTACTCTAAGTTATGCTATCTCGATTAACCCTTGGGATATTGAAAAGACCTCTGAGAAAATTCGTGAAGCCCTTATTTCTCCTCAAGAAGTAAGAAGTGCTCGAATGAAACCCATGGTGGAATTCCTCGAACAATATACCTCCAGTGACTGGGCCCGCATTTTCCTTAGAGATCTTACTAAAGAATTTATCGTCAAAGAGAAAACTAAGGTCATCACTTCCCAGACCCTTATGCGCTGGATGAAGAACGTGACCAATAAAAAAGTTCTCTTTTTCTGCGACCTTGATGGAACACTTCTTCCCATCGCCCCTCATCCTTCTCAAGTTATTTTACCGGAGGAAACGGCTAGAACCCTGGAGTTCATTTCTCAAAATAAAAACTTTGAATTCGTGATTGTCTCAGGAAGAGAGAAAGAATTTCTGCAAAAATACTTTCTCGATCGACAGCACAACTTTTCCCTCGGGGCCTGTCACGGTGCCTATGTTTACGATAAAAACAATGGTAAATGGCAGGATCTGATTATGGGGGAAAATCTAAAATGGAAGGAAGAGGTGGAAGAAATTCTTAAACTCTACACCATACGAACTCCTGGAAGTTTCATCGAAGACAAAGGCCATGCACTCACCTGGCACTTCCGCTCCTCCCCTGCTCAGTTTGCAGAGTTTCTCGCTTATAAACTCTTCAATGAGCTAGAAGAAAACCTTAAGGCCTATCCTGTTCAAGTAATCAGAGGAAAAAAGGTAATCGAAATTAAATCCATTCACGCCAATAAAGGAAGTTTCATCAATTACTGGCTAGGTAATCTCACCCCTGAGAATCGGCCCGATATTATCGTGGCCCTGGGAGACGATACAACTGATGAAGATATGTTTCATGCTCTCCAGGAACAACAAGAATACCCTGCTTTTTGTGTGAAGGTTGGTAAGGGTCTTACCTCTGCGAAGTACTACATCCCTGATCAAGAAAAAGTAACTCCTCTTTTAAAGAATTTTGCCGAGCAAGTTCTTTAACCCCCTCAAAAAAAGAAGGCCCCTTTACGGGGCCTTCTTCATTAGTGAGGCTTTAATTCTACTATTTCAGTCTGAACCACTTTTCCTTTATAAAGAAACTGCATAGCAAGTCTGACAGTTTTACCTTTAGCACTGTCTTTGAAGACATAGCTAAACTTGATATTTCTTTTACTGCCTTTGTTCATTTTCTGAACTTTTTGCTGAGAAACTTTAAACTCAATGTCTTCAGCTCCAGTCAGAGCAACAAGCTTTACTTCCAAATCAGTTTTAAGGTTTTCAAACTTAGGAGTCACATCAACACTTAAAGTGTGGATCAAAAATCTTCTAAGAATATTTCTGATTGATGGTGAATAATCCACATTCAGGTTTAAATCTTGTTGTGGGTTCACACTTACTTTTTTTTCAAATACGAGCTTTTCTCTTCGAGCACTTTGGTAAGTATCACCAGGAAGAGTTGCTTCCACTTCAACTGTGATGGTTTTTCCTGTTTCAAGCTGAGGAAGAATTCTTACGACAGGGCCAGCAACTTGTTTTTGTGAGCGAGCAGCAATTTCAGGCGTCGTTACTTTTTTAGTAAGAACCTCTGCTCCATTCACTCTCACAATATTAAGTTCAGCAATCGCGCCTTTGGTTTTACCAAGGTTTCTTATTAAAGAAGAAAGAGTGATCGTATCACCTGCAATAAGTTCTGCTGGTGCTTCAACATTCACCATCGTTAGAAGAGGATTTTTCTCAATAAACTGAGCGAATTCTCCTACCACTTCACCACGAACTCTTGTCTTCTCTTGCTCCAGATATTTACTATAAGAGATTTTGTACTGAAGCTCATAAGCTTCATCGTACATCACTCGACGACCTTCCTCTTCACCAAAAGCCTTACTTACTTCATAGGCCCTGGCATAAGAGTTATCGTATTGTTTAGTAACAACTGTGTTGAAAGCATTTTCAAAAGCTTCATCAAAGTAACTCTTAAATTGCTCCACATAACTTTCGTAAGCCGCAGTTTCAAAAGTAGAAGCATAATGATTATAGAACTGATCTTCACAGGCTTCTTTGAAATCACGAACACCTTTATAAACATTTAAACAGCTAAAAGAGTCGTATGGGTAATTGGCCTGATGAGCGTAAGAATTAATAGGATTCTGATTATGTTCTAGATTTCTATCAGCTTCTTCCTTCTCTTTTTTATACTGAGTAATAACACTGTCATAAGTAGTTCTGAGTCTGTCTGATGCTTCTATTTCCTGAGGGCTCACCTCTAGGCGATGATTAAACTCACTGAATTGAGGATAAGCAAAGACAGTTGGTACTTCTAATTTCTTTTGAACAAAGAAAGGCTTCTTAATTTCTTCTTGAACGACTTCCTCAAAATAAATTGGACGTAGAACACTTTCTACATGGGCCTTAGCAGCTTTAGCAGCATCTCTGTCAGCAGCGTTTTGAGCATCAGTTCGAGGTGAATTGTAACCAATCTCATAACCTTCATGATAAGCCACCACTTCTGCTCTCACTGCTCCCCAAAGGTTTCCGCTAGCAGCTCCAGAGATTTGCCCCATATGAGTTCCCAGAGCACTTCCTTTTTTCTGAGCGTCCTTCTGACCTTGAACACTTCCCTTCTGAGTTGCGCTGACAACCTGCGATCGACCTAGTTCCATCGCATCGGAAAGATATCTATTATAAAGATCAGCTCTTCTTTCATAATCGTACTGAGCATCATTTACGACGACTTTCTTTCTCTCAATATCTCTATTAAGGTTTTCCAGATCATATACTTGCTGAGAATATCTTCTTTGAGAGTTATCGATTTGATTACGAAGGCTAGATTGAGCGCGATCAATTTCTCTGTTTCTGCTCTCAAGACGACTTACCTCGACCTTGATGCTTGAAAGTCGACGATCTGTATTAGTTAAACTAGTTCTGGTATTGCGAAGACGATTTTCAACATCACTATGATTTCTATGGGCCTGATCCAGTGAAGCTTGTAACTGTGATAGTCTTCGAGCTTCGCTATTATAGCGATTCTTTAAATTTCTTAGTTCACTTTCTTTAGAAGACACTTGTTGAGCAAGTCGGTTAACTGAAGATTGAAGCTGAGAAACTTCTGATGTCTTTCTTGAAATTTGAGTTTCCAGGGAAGACTTATGACGATAAAGATTATCAAGACTTGTTTGTTGAGCAGGAGTTCTGTTGGAAACTCCTTCTAAACGAGAGATATCGGAACGAACTCTTGATAGAGTCGTCTGAGCATCTCTTAGTTCTTTTTGGGCAGATTGTAGCCTTCTGACTTCTTGATCATGACTGCTCTTAGCACTTCTGACTTCGTTTTCTGTACGGTTCACTTGATCCAAAAGTGGCTTTAGTCTTCTGGACTCATTATCAACTTCTCTTTTTAATCGCTCATACTCACTTCTAGCGCGATTAGCTCTTTGACTCAAATCACGCTCATCACGAACTAACCGATCTCTTTGAACGGCCAGTTGGCGGGTTTCATCCGAGAGACGTTTCAAATTGTTAAGAATTGAAACCTTCTCGTTTGAATAGTTGTTGTAAGTGATTTGAAGGTTTTGAATTTCTGCGTACAAGCGCCGAGTATCGGAATCTAAGCTTTGATACCGACTCATCAAACGTGAAAGTTCATCAGCATGACTACGATAAATACTTTCGTAGTGAGGATAGTTAATTTCATCAGGATAGTTAGCAAAGACGGGTAAACTAAAAAGGCTTAAAGTCAGGATGTGGCCCAAATATTTCATTTATCCTCCTCAGAACAAGGGTGCTTAATTTACTTATTTCATAGGGGATATTCTTTTACAAATAAATGGCCGAAATTAATTATTAAATATTCTTACTAGGTAAATTTGAAAGGGTTTTTCCAAGCGCCCTTCATAAAGTAATTCATAAGAGCTAAATTGCTTGGAAATGATTTCCTGACTCCATTTTCCACGCACCACCACTTTAATGGGGCGTCTCTGTGAAAGGTCTTCGATCTCTTTTAAGGTTTTGATAATGTGCTCTACTTGCCCGAAATCATAAATAAAATAGATATCGGCCAGGGGTAATTTAAACTCAGGACTGCCTAGATCTGCCTGGATGAGTTTGGCGTTTTTTAATCCATACTTTTGGTAGAGTCGGTTACCTTCCTCGACTCGTTCCTTAACAAATTCATAACCGGTGAAGCTATTCTTAGGATAAATCCCTCCAATCACCACCCCCATCCGGCCATAGGCCGCCCCCAGATCAATAATCTCTTGGTAAGGTCTAAGTTTTAGGATTTGTAGAATTCTAAAAATATCACTGTAGGGTGTCTGTAAAGTTTCATTATCCAGGCCAACCCAAGTCTGAACCCCGCCATGAATCTTTGGTCCCCAAGTTTCGTGGTTACCGTCTGGATCAAAACCCGCCGCTTGATAGAGCAGCATTTCTTCTACAAAGGAAACTCTGAAATCAATGATTTGATCAATAAGGCGTGAATGTTGTTGTTTGAAAGAAATATTGTTTTTAGGACATTTAAAAAAATCGGTATCGATGAGAAGTCGCTTTATCTCATCAACAGTGGCGCCTTCTTGACTTAGTTGTTGAAAGTCAGAAAGCGCCTGAAATCTTTTTCTTTCAAAAAGATTTAATTGCATACTGTGGCAGTAAATCCAATTTCATCTAAAGCTTGGATAACTTCTTGCGCTTCTTTTCCTTCAACTTCGATTGTTTTATTTTGAAGATCAACTGTAACCTTTGCGTCACTTAGTTTTTCTTTAATCGACTTCTCGCAATGGCCACAACTCATATCTGGTACATTAAATTTCGTCATTATTATTCTCCTCATGGGCCTTTTCGACCTCAATTAAAAATTTGCGTAAGCGTTGTATCCCACTGTTAACCGCTTCTTCCACGCTGCTCAATTTATAAAGTATAGCAACATGCTTAAAAATTTTATGGGATTCTTTATGTATAATATCGACTTCGCAGTGATAGTCTCGGCCCACCAGATGAACCGTAACCCGACCAAGAAGGTAAGGATTATTATCAAGATCGATATAGTTTTCAAAAGGAAATTCTACCATAGATTCATCTGATACTTTAGACTTAAAATTGTCAATGAGTCCTTAAAGGAGACGTCATGAATTCACTGGAAGTACAGTACCCCCATTTAAAGCTTTTTTGCCAAATGAATTGGGAAGAAGTGACTCGTGAGTATGAAGATAACTATTTTGACATTAGCTTTCCTCAATATCTCCAGCAGAAGGCCATTGAGGGTGATTGTCCCGATTATCTTTTTGAACTGGCCTATTATGAAATGGCCTACTACCAAGCGCAGACCCTCAAACTCAACTATCCCTATTTACCGGGCATATACTTAAACCCCTCCGCTCTCTTTCTGTCCCTGGAATACGATATCCCTGCGATGCTGGAACTGGTTAAACAAGAAGGACCAGCTCTTATTGAGAGAAGTATCTACTTATGCATCTTTCAGGACACTCATGGCAAGGCCCATGCTTATGAATTAAATCATGAAGAGCTTCAGATCCTGCAACTTCTAGAGGATGGACCGGCCTTTAACTATCAGGTCTTTGAAGACTTTAATCTTGACTCTTTCAGACACCTTTCACGGAAAGAAATTATCCTCGATCTTCTTAAAAACTAAACCTTCATGACCTCAAATTCTTCTTGGGAATTCCGATAAGAACTTGAGGTATCATGAAGTTATTTTTTCTTTGTTTCTTATTCTCATTTAATGCATTTGCAACGCTGGAACTCTCCCACTCGGGGCACAACCTCTATGTGGACAATAGTCAGAACTGGGAACTAGGAAAAGATCTTTTTGGTATTCCCTTCATTCTTTTTTCTCCGCAAAAAAACTCTCAACGCTCCAATATCAGTTTTGCCCATACGGGAGCAGAGCTTGAATTAGACGTTAAGACCCTCAAAGAGAATGCATCAGACTATCAAGAAAACAAAAAGAAATGGGCCAGCCTTCACCAAGTAGAAATCGTTAAGTTTCTTCCCTATAGAAGCTTTCTTAACTCTCATGACCATCGCGTTCACTCCATTGGTATGAGTTACATTCATCGCAATAAAACCTATTTTGAGACGAGTTATTACATCGAATGTAAGGGACAAATCGTTTTCTCAAAAAGTCTTAGACTTCAAGAAAACGAAAGCGATGATCAGTATTTTCACTCTCTGATTAATTCCCTGGATTGTGGAGTACTGTGATGCGTTTACTCTCAATCATGCTGGCCTTTATTTTTTTCATGAACACCCTTCCTTATGTGGAAGCTAGTAGCAAAAATAAAAGTCAGGAAGATGTTCTGCTTAAGTTAGAGAATCTCTCCAATAGTTTTGAAAAGCATTGTATCTCTTCCAAAGTTAAGAATGTGGAAGCTCATCTAAAATCCTATGGGCTAAGTGAATCTTGTTGGAAACTTCTCACCGAGATTAATCATCTGGAAAGACAACTCACTTCCCTTCATCCAGAATTAGTAAGTAAGATCAGTTGTCCTACTTGTTCAAAAGATTTAGGTTTACCTGAGATCACTCTTCCACAACTTCCACTCAATCAAGAGTTAACTTGCTCGGCGGAAGTTAGAAAAAGAAACCTGCAGCAATGTCCTAATGACCTTGCCTGTGCTCTTTATAGTAGTCTGACAACTCTTCCTGGAACGACTAAATGGATCGGTTCACCAGAAAAAATTCTTCCAAAAGGAATAGCTCCTACCAATTGCACTCCTGGAGATAGTTGTACTAATCAAATCATCACCGCTTTTTATGATGCTGTTTTAAATTTTTTTAGTGCCTCCTGGGATTTATTAAAAATGGCCGGTGGCTTTGCGAAGGACCAATTAGTGGACTTCTGGAATTGGGTGACAGGTCCTGAAGATGCTTCTTCAGCAGCTCAACTGGCCTTGGCGCAGGCTTCAGAAGATGAAGGCCTCTTTCAAATGCTAAAAAATGATTTTACAGGAACGATTTCCAACATCTTCCAAGGTCTTATAACCTCCGTCAAAGAATGGCTTAAAAATGATATTCTTTGCGAAAGATGGAGTGGCGTTCCTCATAGAAGTACTTGTCTTGCACCTGCCAAAGGTTTTGATTGCATCAGTTGCAAATCAACTCTCAATGGAATCTGTGCGATTTCAGGAGTCTTTGTAGCAGAGATCCTTCCGGCCTTTATCACCGGCGGACTTACTACAGCAGCTAAACACGGGGCGGGAGCCGCTTCTCGACTTTTGAAAACAACTTTCAAGGTTTCAGATAAGAGTATTCAGGCCATCAAAAATTCTAAGACCCTCAAAGCAAGCTTGGGAATTATCTCGAAGATAGACGATTTTAAGAAGACCAGTGTCGTTCTTGCTAAGATTAATCAATACCTCATCTCTCCTGCGCGCAAAGTAGCTCAAGTAACCTTAAACGTTCTCTCGGCCATTGTTCGTAACTCCAAAGTCTATATGGCAGAAACAGCTAAAGGAAAATATATTGTCTTTGCTCAAGATGGTTTAAAACTCACTGGGAAAGTGGTTCTTTATCCTATCGAAAATAATCTCACCATGTTTGCCTTCAGAGCAGGCCAACAAACTTTTGATAAGGTTTTTAAATTAGCGGCCCCGACTCTTACTAATAAAAGTTCCGTTGCCATTGCCGTCACTGCTCACACTCCTCAACTGGATAGCGTACTGACAAAGATTGAAATAGCTCATCTCAAAAAACAAAAAACACTTCAGCTCGAACGAGAACAAGTAAAGATCCTGCAAGGTAAAAGATCCGTTCTTACTAAAAAAGCCTTGGAAGCTAAAAATCCTAAGCTCAATGAAGTCATCAGAACTATCTACCCTGAATTAAATTATGGAGAGCTTGCTAGAAACACTCCAAGAGTGGATCTCTTAAAGCGAGAAAAAGAACTCTACATGGAGATCTCTAAAATTAAAGATCCTAATCTTAAAAAAAGAATGATGAATGATTATCAACGATTCATTGTGGACTCCAATCAGAGAAAGACTTTGCTTAAGGATCAACCTAACTATAAAGAGATTGTCGATAACTCCCAGCTCTCACCTCTTACTCGTGGGGCCAGAGGAGTTCAACATCTTGGGAAAATGCTTCTTTCCAAAGAACAGAGAATAAAACTAGAGGCCGGTATTCGCTCTGCTAATGCAAGCAGTTGGGATAAGAAAAAACAGATTCTTATTAATTCCGGTTTTACAGATAAGGAAGCACAAAAACTTATGGATTTTGGTTTTGTGGGCCTTCCTCCTAACTAATTGATTTTTTGGATTATCTCTAAGACATATTATTGTTTCACTTATCAAACAAATTTAACAAGAAAAGCAGGCAAAAATACCCCTATTTGTTTTCATATTTCTTACCTGACATCTTGTTCAAATCTGGTAAGCTAGCTCTAGTTATTTCTTAGACTTAAATCCGATTTATTTCACTTTGAAAGGGAGCTCTTTGTATGATGACAAATGCTGTTAATCATTACTGTCGATCTTCCATCGGTAGAAAGCACTTGATCGCGATCACAGGTCTCGCACTTTGCGGATTCCTTGTTGGTCACCTTGCTGGAAACTTTCTACTTATGGTTGGTCCTGATGCCTTCAACATGTACGCCCACCAATTGGTTTCTCTTGGTGCTGCTCTATATGTTATTGAAGCACTTCTTGCTATTGCATTTCTTGTTCACCTTGGATTGGCCGTTAAGCTAACAATGGAGAACAGAGCTGCTCGTGGTAATCAAAATTATCACATGAAAGTAAGAACTGGTCGTGGAACAACGATCATGTCTCAAACAATGCCTTATACTGGTCTTGTTCTTCTTGTTTTCATCGTTCTTCACCTTATCAATCTTAAGTTCGGAACTCACTACGATGTCACAACTGAAAGTGGTGTTGAAGTAAGAGATCTGTATCGTCTTACGATGGAGTTCTTCTCGTCTCCAGGTAATGTGATTTGGTATTGCTTTGCCATGATCTGTGCAGGTATGCACACTGCTCACGGAGTTGGTTCAGCTTTCCAATCTCTTGGTCTTAATCACCCAAGATATTATAGAAAAATTGTAGCTATTAGTTACATCTACGCTATCGTGATTGGTGGAGGCTTTGCTTTCATTTCAATCTGGGCATACTTAAAGGGAGTTTAAGATGGGTATTAAATTAGACGCAAAAATCCCAAGCGGCCCTCTTGCAGAGAAATGGGATAATCATAAATTTGATTCAAAACTTATTAACCCTGCTAACAAAAGAAAGTTCACTGTAATCGTAGTTGGGACAGGTCTTGCAGGAGCTTCAGCTGCCTCTACCCTTGCCGAACTTGGTTATAATGTTCTTTCATTCTGTATTCAGGATTCTCCACGTAGAGCACACTCTATTGCTGCTCAAGGTGGTATCAACGCTGCTAAGAACTATCCGAATGACGGGGACTCTGTTCGTCGTCTTTTCTACGATACAATTAAAGGTGGTGACTACCGTGCTCGCGAAGCTAACGTTTATCGTCTAGCTCAAGTTTCTAACAACATCATCGACCAAATGGTTGCTCAAGGTGTACCTTTCGCACGCGAATATGGTGGTCTTCTTGATAACCGTTCATTCGGTGGAGCTCAGGTATCTCGTACGTTCTATGCTCGTGGACAAACTGGTCAACAGCTTCTTCTTGGTACCTACTCAGGTATGATGAAGATGATCAACAAAGGTAAGATCAAGCAATTCAACCGTCGTGAGATGATGGATCTTGTTATTGTAAACGGTCAGGCCCGCGGTATCATCGTTCGTGATCTTGTAACTGGTAAACTTGAAAGATACGCAGCTGATGCTGTTCTTCTATGTACAGGTGGTTACGGTAACGTTTTCTATCTTTCTACTAACGCTAAAGTTTCTAACGGTTCTGCTGCTTGGAGATGTTATAAGAAAGGTGCAGCGTTTGCTAACCCTTGCTTCACTCAGATTCACCCAACTTGTATTCCTGTAAGTGGTGACTTCCAGTCAAAGCTTACATTAATGAGTGAGTCTCTACGAAATGATGGACGTGTTTGGGTTCCTAAGAAACCAAATGATCCACGTAAGCCTGCTGATATCCCTGATGAAGATCGCGACTACTACCTAGAGCGTGTTTACCCTTCTTTCGGTAACCTTGCTCCTCGTGACGTTTCTTCTCGTCAAGCTAAGTATCGTTGTGACGAAGGTCTAGGTGTAGGTCCTACTGGACGTGCTGTTTACCTTGATTTCCGTGATGCTATTAAGCGTGATGGAAAAGATGTTATTGCTGCTAAATACGGTAACCTTTTTGAAATGTATGAGCGTATTACAGCTGATAACCCTTACGAAACTCCAATGATGATCTACCCTGCTGTTCACTACACGATGGGTGGTCTATGGGTTGACTATAACCTTATGTCGACAATTCCAGGGCTACACGTTCTTGGAGAGGCTAACTTCTCTGACCACGGTGCTAACCGCCTAGGAGCTTCTGCTCTTATGCAAGGTCTTGCGGATGGTTATTTCGTGATCCCTTACACTCTTGGACACTACTTTGCTTCTAACAAGCTAGAGAAAGTGACAACTGATCATCAGGCTTTCGCTGATGCAGAAGCAGCTGTTAAGCTTCAAACTGAACAACTTCTTAACATCAAAGGTTCAAGAACTGTTGATGACTTCCACAAAGCACTTGGCCACATCATGTGGGAAAAAGTTGGTATGGGAAGAAACGAGAAAGGTCTTAAAGAAGCTATCCAGGAGATCAGAAAACTTCGCGAAGAGTACTGGCAAGACGTTAACATCATTGGTGGTGAAGATAACTTCAACGTTGAACTTCATAAAGCCACTCGCCTTGCTGACTACCTAGAGCTTGGAGAACTTATGGCGCTAGATGCTTTAGAGCGTAACGAGTCTTGTGGTGGACACTTCCGCGAGGAATTCCAAACTGAAGATGGTGAAGCTCAACGTGACGATGCGAATTTCGCACACGCCGCTGTTTGGGAATACACTGGTTCAAACTCAAGCCCTATCCGTCACAAGGAAGAGCTAGTGTTTGAAAACGTTCAACTTGCTACTCGTTCGTACAAATAAGGAGAAGTTTATGGCTTCTGAAAATATGACTTTAAACCTGAAGATTTGGCGTCAAAAGAACGGCGAAGCTCAAGGTAAATTAGTAGATTACAAAATATCAAATGTACTACCTGATATGTCTTTTCTTGAAATGATCGACGTTCTTAACGAAGATCTAGTAAGAAAAGGCGAAGATCCAATCGCATTTGACCACGACTGCCGTGAAGGTATTTGCGGAATGTGTTCAATGATGATTAACGGTCAAGCGCACGGTGGTTTTAAAAACACAACAACTTGTCAGGTTCACATGCGTATGTATAAGGACGGCGATACAATTGTTATCGAGCCGTTCCGTGCAAAAGCTTTCCCTGTGATCAAGGACCTTACAGTAGATCGTTCATCTCTTGACGGAATTATGGAAGCTGGTGGTTATACTTCAGCAAACACTGGTAACGCTCAAGATGCTAACGCTATTCTTATTCCTAAGCCTGTTGCTGATGAAGCAATGGATGCAGCTGCTTGTATCGGTTGTGGTGCTTGTGTAGCTTCATGTCCTAACAGCTCTGCGATGCTTTTCATGGCCGCTAAAGTTTCTCAACTTGCTCTTTTACCTCAAGGTAAGCCAGAAGCTCCTAAGCGTGCTCTTAACATGGTTCAAAAACATGACCTTCTTGGATTCGGTAACTGCTCTACTCACGCTGAGTGTGAGGCTACTTGTCCAAAAGGTATCTCTATCGAGCACATCGCTCGCTTGAACCGTGAATACCTCAAAGCAGCGTTTACGTACTACGAAAAGAAAAGAGACGAATAATCGACTCCAAGGCAAGGCCCCTTATAAAGGGGCCTTTTTTATGACATGAATAAACCCTTCACCGGCATCCTGATTCTCATTCTAGCTATGACAACTTTGCAGTACGGCTCAAGCCTTGCAAAAAATCTTTTCTCCCTTTCAGGCATAGCTGGTGCCACCGGACTTCGTCTTTTCTTTGCTTCCTTTTGTCTTATGATTTTTTTGAGGCCCTGGAGAAGACCCTTCAAAAAAGAATACCTCCTACCTCTTTTTTTATACGGCTCAACTCTCGGATTAATGAACCTTTCTTTTTACTTTGCTCTTTCCCGAATCCCTCTCGGGATTGCAGTGGCCCTGGAGTTTATTGGACCTCTAGGACTTGCTCTTATCTCTTCCAAGAGTCGTTGGGATTTTCTGTGGGTTCTCTGCGCGGGTTTAGGAATCTATTTTTTATTACCACTCAAAGAAGGTCATGAGAGTTTAGATTATTGGGGAATCATCTACGCCCTTCTTGCTGGTCTTTTTTGGGCCTTATATATTATTTTCGGAAAACGTCTTTCCAATACTCTTCCAACCAAAATGGGAATTAGTTATGGCATGTGCATCGCTGCTTTGGTTGTCATGCCTTTTGCTATTACCCTCAACTTCAATGAACTCTTCAACCCTGCAGTCCTTCTACCAGGACTTTTAGTCGGTATTTTTGCTAGCGCTATTCCCTATGCCTTAGAACTCAGGGCCATGCGAAATTTAAGCCAAAAAAGTTTTTCTATTCTTATGAGTCTTGAACCGGCCGTGGCTTCTCTTATTGGTGTGATCTTTTTGAGAGAGTATCTTACTTTGGATCAAAGCCTTGCCATTGGCCTTGTTTGCGTCGCTAGTGTGGGAACGAGTCTTTCAAGTAGCAACTCATTATAAACAAACGATATCCCCAACCTGCTGTTGGATTGTATCAATAATCACTCCTTCTAAACTTGCTTCAGAAGTACATGACTTTAAAATCAGCTGATAGCCTTGATTAACTCCATCGAAACGAAGTTGACGGCCAAAGTTGGAGCAATTGATTTCGGACATTTCAAGGGAAACTTCAATTTCTTCGTTAATAATGACTTTGTCTTCACTCACAACAATACTTTTTACCCCATCCACCACTCTGTCAGTGAAATGACAATGAAGATCCTGAGCGAATGCATTGTTATTAAGAATGGCAAGGACCAGGATTAGGATTGTTGCAGAGATCAGTTTTTTCATTATGTTACTCCCCCCCTTGAGTGCCTCGGCAATATAACAAGAGGCTCACTAGATTGGTATATTAATGAATTTATTTCTTTCAAATATTTCCTTACAAACTTAACTAGACCTTAAGATTTCCACTAGGTAGACTGTATTAGCATGATGATTTTTGATCAAACATCTATTGCCTTCACTCAGAAGACGCAGGAGATGGCCCGAAACATATTCTCGCAATTGGGTTTTAAAGTCCTGCGCTCTCGCTTTGAATTTAATAAGTATCTTTATCCTATTTCTATTGTTGTCTTTGAAGGCAAAGAACTAGGCTTTTTTGATTCCAAATTCTATCAGATTGGACTGAATAAAAAGCTAATCTACTCTGCCAAGGATTCCGTTATTCGGGATATTTTAAAACATGAAATTGCTCACTACTTAACCTTTCTTCATTATCCCGGAATGGAATCTCCTCATGGGCAAGAATTTAAAGAAATCTGTCTGCGCTATGGTTTTACCGGAGATATTCCTAAGGCTACTCTGGATCTTCATCTTGCCAATGAAAATAAAGAAGGTGATCTTGAGTCGGAGAAGGTTCTTGATAAGGTTCAAAAGCTTTTAAAACTTGCAGAAAGCTCTAACGCTTATGAAGCAGAGTTGGCAACATTGAAGGCCAATGAGCTTTTGATCAAACATTCCCTCAGTCATGTGAATCTTGAACACGAAGAAAGTATTTATCTTGATCGACCACTCACTTATCCAAGAAGTAATTCTAAGTTGGTGGCCATTTATGAGATTCTTACTCACTTTTTAGTGAAACCCGTCATTAGTCATGGCCATAAACAATGTTCACTAGAAATTTGTGGTCCTAAAACCAATGTCATTCTTGCTAGCTATGTTGCTCAATTTCTTGATCAGCAGCTTGAATACTTATGGAAAGAGGCCAAGAAAGAATCAGGGCTTCAAGGCCAGAGATCAAAAAACTCTTTCATGCTAGGAGTTGCTGCTGGCTTTCATGAGAAAATGAAAAAAACTGAAAGTGAAATGAGCACTGATAATATCAAGGCCTTAACAGTAGTAAGAAAACAGCTAGAAATTAATTTAAACCTTGTTTATAAGAAGTTAGGCTCAACGAGATCCTCTCATCAACTGGATCACAAGGCCCGGAATGCAGGTATTGAGAAAGGAAAGAAACTTTCCATTAATAAGGGTGTTGAAGGAACTTCGAATAAACTTTTTCTTCCATGGAGAAAATCATGAATGCTAAATCTGGAATCATCTATGCAGCTCTTCTTTTAGCTCTATCTGTTATCATTGGAGCTTTTGGAGCTCATGGTCTGGAAAAAATGGTTGATGCCTCAAAACTTGCAACCTTTGAAACAGGTGTGCGCTATCACATCTATCATGCTTTCGCGATTCTTGTGACTTCAGTTATCGCCTTAATCAAACCGGAGATGAAGATTACTAAAGCGATTGTCTTCTTTAGTATCGGAATTCTTCTCTTCTCT
>DATGND010000282.1:0-5420 GCA_035306925.1 Bacteriovoracaceae bacterium
CTTTAAGCTGGTACAAAGAGTAACATGGATAAGCGCCATTATGTAAGAATTTATTTAAAGATTTCTTCCTTAAGTTCTGTGACCAAAAGGGATTGAAATTATTAACAACGGTATCGTAAAGATAGCTGGTGTAAAAGACGGACTCTTGCGATTTTGTTGCTTTTATATAGGAAGCGAGCCAATCACTGGCCACTTGTTGACCGAAAGAAATTCCTGCGAAAGGTAAAAAAGGTGGAGTTACAATATGCTCATTTCGGTCTGCGATATGAAGGCTTAGAAATCCTGAAGAGGCCAATGCATTCAGGTCATGCATGGCCTGCTTATCTTCTCGCGACGCTTTAAGTTCCACTACAGCAAAACTTTTTTTAAGCTTTCGTAAACTCTCTTCATCCACTCCCAGTCTTTCTTTGAGACGAGGAGAGAGGGAGAGCAGTATTCCATCAGCTTTTGCTAATTCTTTTTTTATTTCTTCTTTTATAGTCGGAGATTTAAAGTCGAAGCGTTTAATTTGTTTCTTTTTATTAAGTTCTTGATACCAGTCGACAAAGCTCTCATCAAACTCAGCAAAGGACCCTTCTAAAAAAGGGTCCTTATGAATTTCATCTTCGATTTTTATAACCTGGGCACCCAGGTCACTTAAAATTTTTCCGGCCAGAGGCCCTGGTAAGCGATGAGTGAGGTCAAGAACAACAAGATCCTTAAGCATTCTCTTCCTTATTCATCGTAAATAGTTTTTTAAAGTTCTCAAATCCTTCGTTGGCCACTTCGCAAGCCTCAGCATTACAGATCTGAAATTTTTCATTTTCTTCATGGTGATAACTCATTAAGAAGCGAGAAAAGAAATGTGATCTGATTTCTAAGAACTCAGGATTCTGTAACCATTTTTGAGGGACCTCAATCTTTCTATAAATTGGTCCAGGATAAGTTAATGTTCTCAGCGCCATGCCATGTCCAAGTGGATTTAAGAGAGCAAATTGCGCGAACTCTTCAAAGTTAGGGAAAAGGGCATTCACATTAAACTTTTTATCAAAAAGCTCTGCACGTCTTAGAAGGTGAACAAGAAGCATGGCAGAGGAATGATAAGACTGATCATAGAGAGGCGACGGAAGGTTATCAATCCCTACTGTCGGAGCTTCGAGAGCTGTTGTGTAGATGACACCATCTTTGATGAAATTTTGAATGGCAAAATCGAGTCCCTCAATAGCATTGGCCTTGAAAGTTTCATTACCTGTGATTTCATAGAGGCGAAGTTGAGCGTCACAGAAGTTCACATAGTCTTCAAGGTAAATGGTATTTTGATCAATAGTATTAACGTGTTTTAGGATATGTCTTCCGTTATTCTCATGAATAAATTGTTTGATACATCCTTCAACAGTGGCTTGAATTAAGCCGAATGCTTCTGCTTGAATGATATCAATTGGGCAGAATTGGATAACATCACATAAAGCGGCAATCATCATATAGTTCCAGCTGGCAATCCCTTTACGGTCAGTGGCCGGTGGAAGACGAAGCTTTCTCACATCAAGAAGTCTTCTTCTAATTTCTCTGATTTCTTGCCATCCATCTTGAGTATAAAACTCATTCTTAAATTTTGGATTCAAGGAGATGACGTTAAGGCCATGCTCAAAGTTTCCTTTTTCGGTGATATTAAAAACTTCCAGGTAATGATCGATGCGCGCACGTTGCTCCGGTGGAGCATCCTCAAAGCTTTGTTCAAATTCTTCTTTAGTGAAAGTAAAATAGAGACCTTCAACTCCCTCAGAGTCAGCATCTTGAGCACTGAAAAAATATCCATCATCAGAGAGCATTTCTGTTTTTAAGTAATCAAGAGTCTGCAGAAGCCCGTCAAAGACCACTGGCGCCGGATAAAACTGTCCAACTTTAGAAAGAACTCTTAAAAGTCCTGCTTGGTCATAGAGCATCTTTTCAAAGTGAGGGATTAAGTATTTCTCATCAACTGAGTAGCGATGAATTCCACCTTTAAGGTGATCATAAACTCCACCCATAAGCATCTTCTCTAAAGACTCAACAATATGTTGTCCTTGCTCTTTAGGGATCATCCCTTCGAGAATCTGTTCACAGGCCCATTCATAAAATGAGAAGTGAGGGAATTTAGGGGCCTTGCCATAACCACCATTGGTGGTGTCAGCATAATTTTTAAGAGCATTTAAAATGGCCGATGGAGGAGGGAAGTGTCCGTCAAATTTAATTTTATTTTCGATGGCAGGACCTTTTTTCATATCCTCTGTCAGACGCTCAGAGTTTGCTTTGATCTCTTCTGGATTTTCTTTAAAGTGATTCTGAAGGCTTTTCAGAACATCCATAAAACTTGGGGATTGATCGTGACTTACTTTAGGAAAATACGTTCCAGCAAAAAAAGCCTTACCTTCAGGGGTTAGGAAAACAGAAAGAGGCCATCCTCCACGCCCAGTCAAAAGTGTGCAGACATTTTGATAATAGTTATCCAGATCAGGATACTCCTCTCGATCAACTTTAATACTGATGAAATGTTCATTTAAAAAATCAGCGGTTTCTTGGTCTTCAAATGATTCTTCATTCATCACATGACACCAGTGGCAAGATGAGTAGCCAATGGAAAGAAAAATCAGTTTATTTTCAGTACGAGCCTTGTTCAGTGCTTCATTTCCATAAGGGAACCAGGCCACAGGATTATTTATATGTTGTTTTAGATAAAGAGACTGTTCATTTGCTAATTTGTTTTGATTCATAAGACCTCGAAATTCCGTTTAAAGAAATGAATACATGTAAAACATTCCATTAATTCTCAATGGTTTAGATTACTTAAGCAAGGGAATTTGCTTTTTAAGAACGCTCAAGTTATACACTGTCCCCATGAAATTTCCGACAACGAGCTCGCTCCTTCAACAGGGGAAGCAATTATTGACGGCTCTAACTCATTCGATTGGCCAATTCATCGGCCACATCTACTTTTATAAGGTTGCTTATATTCCCTTACTTCTCTTCTTTGTCTTTACCCTGCGCGTACTCTATCCGGAGACTGTTCACTTCGGTTTTAAAAAGCCCAGCTACAGATTTAAAACGGAAAGTCTTGGATTCTTTGTAGGAGATATGAGCTTTTTAGAAGGTTCCATGGAAGAAGCTGAGCAGAGAATGGTAGAACTCTTTCCTAAAAATCTTCAAAAGAAAGTTTCTAAGGTGATTAGACCTGTACTGGTTCTTTGCGAAAAGCATGAGCTGGATCCTTTCTGGGTATTATCGGTGATGTGGACAGAAAGCCACTTTAAAGTGGAAGCTCGCTCCCACAAAGGGGCAACTGGTCTTATGCAGGTCATGCCGGAGACATTTCTAGAAACCCTTAAAATAATGAAGAAAAAGGGAATCGTTTTAGAAGCAGAGAAGGATGAAGAGTACTTTCGCTATAAGTACGGTGCGCTCTATTATCAGACAGGTCATTCTAAGATGGTTTCTAAGTTAAGAAACCTGGAAGTGGGTATTTATTATCTCAAAGGATTGTTGCGCTCCTTTAAAAATAATCACCACCATGCAACAGTTGCTTATAATATGGGCCCTTACTGGACATTGAGTCGATTGAAAAATAATCTTCCAGTTGGGAAAAATAACCATTATCTTAATAAAGTAAAAAAAGCTTATTCCCATATTACCCAAGAGTTGAGCGCAAATAACAATGTCACTTTCATCCCGAACATCTAACCTGGCCCGTTATAGAGAAGCTCTTCTTCAGCTAAACTCTGAAATACTTATTTCTATTCAGGAAAGAAGAAGAATTTGTTTAAAAATTCAGGAACTCAAAACACCTTCTGGTCCATATCCTCACTTTGAGCCTAATAGAGAGTTGGAAGTTTTCGAACTTCAAAAAGAACATTTTGTGAAACTTTCGATGAAAGAGTTACTTTCATTTTCCTTATTGATGGAAGACCAGGCCATGGCCATGGCGCCGGGGTCCTATCCAAGCTGGTCACAGAAAGTCCACATCCTAAGTCCTGGTAAAGATTTATTTGAGATGATTAATCCTTTACTTCTAAAAGTGTCGCATCCAGAAATTTTTAATCGTTTGGAATTTGTCCCAGAATTCGACTTTTTAAAAGACTAAGCATTGCCACACAAGGCTTAAATCTCTATGATCTTCCTCTATGAAAAAAGATCATGTTATTGCCTTAGATGGTCCTTCAGGTAGTGGGAAATCCACTGTGGCCAAATTAATCGCAGAGAAAAAGGGCCTTATTTATATAGATACGGGGTCTATGTTTCGCTCTGTGGGTTTAGCTTTATCTGAAGCCAATATCAATTTTACGGAACATCCAATCGACGAAGATAAGATAGCTCAATTCTTTAAAGACAATAAATTTGACTATGCTCCTTCTGAAGGGGTGCTGATTAGTTTTAACGGAGAGGATTTTACCCATAAAATCCGAGAACATCATGTTTCAAAGCTAGCATCACAGGTCTCAAAATTAAAAGTCGTTCGAGACTTCCTTGCTGATTGGCAGAGAAGGATTGTTAAAGATAGAGAAGCCATCCTGGATGGAAGAGATATCGGGACAGTGATTTTCCCTCATGCTTTCTTAAAAGTATTTCTTACTGCTTCTCCGGAAGAAAGGGCCACACGTCGTTTTGAAGAGTTGAAAAAAAGAGGTGAGGAGAATCTCGATTTCCAAACTATTCTCAAAGATATTAAAGATCGAGACTTTGAAGATATGAACCGTCAGATCGCCCCTTTGAAAAAAGCTGAAGATGCTGTTCTCCTTGATACTACGGGTAAAAAAATAGATGATATTGTTCAAGATATTGTTTCCCTATGGGATGCTAGAAAGGCTTCTTTATGATTTTGACTCCACAAAGATTTAACGAAATTATTGCTTCATTCAATTCCTTAAAACCTATTTTAGTAGTGGGTGATTTAGGGGTTGATAAATACACTTACGGAGAAGTTAAAAGAATTTCTCCCGAGGCTCCAGTTCCCGTTTTGGAGGTGACTAAAGAGTGGAATAAGTTAGGACTCGCGGCTAACGTTTCAGATAACCTTAAAAGTCTTGGTGTGGAATCAAGTCTTTGTGGAGTTATTGGAGACGACTCTCGCGCCAACCTCGTTGAGCACCTTCTTGAAGAAAGAGGATTGAAAACTTGGGGGCTCGTCCGTGATCCAAGTCGCCATACAACTTATAAAGAAAGAGTAACAACTGATATTCAACAAATTTGTCGTGTTGATTACGAAACGAAGACGGAGCTTGATAGTGAAATTCTTCGTCGAGTGAACACTCGTATCATTGAATTCAGAGAAAACCACGCCGGAGTAATCATTGAAGATTATGGTAAAGGACTTTTTAATGAGTCTCTTTGCCAGGATATTATTCAAAATTTCAAAGAAAGAGGTCTTCTCACTGCTGTTGATCCGGCCCGCACAACTCCTCCAACTTGGT
>DATGND010000283.1:0-12487 GCA_035306925.1 Bacteriovoracaceae bacterium
CCCATGGGAAGCGTTGGAAGTTCCTCTTGAAACTCAAGCTTCTTTTTTTTGATCTTTGGTAGGTTCTCTTGGATGAGCTGGGCACGACGATGAAAATCTACTGTAAAGAGACCCCAGTTTCTTCCATGTTGTTTTAACTTCCTCGCTCCATCATTAATACTTTCAATATCCATGAATTGAGCCTTAAAGGCACTCATTTGGGCCCAAATCATAGGAGGATGATCACCTTCAACAAGAAAGATACGATCCTTCTTATCGGCGATTTTTATACCTTTAAGATTAAGTTCACTGACGAGCTCGTGCTCAAACTGATGAATACCAAGATAAACTGTGTAAGAAGTCATGCGCCCTCTATACACTAAAAAAGTGCCATGGTAAAAGGCGTTTATATGAAAGCTAAGAAAAAGAACCTCGAGACAAAACTCTATGGGCGACATGCCTGTTTATCACTCTTTAAACATCGTCCAGATGACCTTATCCGTGTATATATTACAGAAGCAGGGGTTTTTGAGTTCAGACCTCTCATCAAACATTGTGTTGAAAATAAGCTTGCTTATCACATTGTGAGTGCTGATGAGTTGGAAAACATCACTAAATCTACCCATCACGAAGGTATTGGTATTGTGGCCAAGCGCCGACAGCAGCCTGAATTGAAAGATATTCTCAAAGAAGAAGGTTTAATTATCGCTTTAGAGGGAGTGGAAAATCCCCATAACTTGGGGGCCATCATGCGTTCAGCTGCCCATTTTGGTGTTAAGGCCATTGTTTATGAGGCGAAGGTCCCTGTGGCCTTATCAGCTGCCGCTCAAAGAACTGCAGAAGGTGGTGCTGAAGGACCTTATACTTATCATTTGGATAACTGGCATGACTTTCTTGATCAGGCCAATAGATCAGGCTTTAAAATCTATGCAACTTCTTCCCACAAGGGAGACAGCCTCTATAAGGTGAAATTTGGCCCTAAATCCATTCTTTTCTTCGGGGCCGAGGGAGAAGGCTTAAGTCAGAAGATGAGTCAGAAAATCAAAGAATTTCTGCAAATTCCTGGAACAGGTATGGTGGAGAGTTTAAATGTCTCTAATGCTACTGCCGTTATTTTGAGTGAATGGTATCGTCAGATTAATTCTTAGCGTAGCTTCTACCTGCAGCATAAAACCCTGCAGGTAAAATGCGAGTATCATTTTGATGTTTCACACCAAGTTCTCCGCCTTCAAGAGTTTTCCATCTTTTATCAGCGATGATATTTTTGAGTGCTTCTGTTTGCACCCCGTGAGTGTGACTGGAGAGGAAGAGAAACGAATTTTCTTTATTGAGAACTGCTAACAGCATTTCAACCAGAATATGAATATGTTTTTCAAAATCCCAGACTTCTTTTTTGACTCCATGGCCCCAGCTTGGTGGATCTGCAAGGATCCCATCGTACTTAAAACCTTTATTAAAAGAATGTTTTAAAAAGGCCTGGGCATCTTCATGAACCCATCGAATGGATTGGGCCGGGATTTTAGAAAGTTCTTGAGATTCCTTCCCCCAGTTAAGTACTCCTCTGGCACTATCCACGTGAAAAACCTCTGCTCCTGCAGCGGCCATTACTAATGAAGCACAACCGGTGTAACCAAAAAGATTGATAACCTTTGGAGCGCGTCCTAAGCGAGTTTTTAAAGTCTTTACTTCTTCGTAGAGCCACTGCCAAACAGGAATTTGCTCAAAGAAAACTCCGCAATGGCCAAAAGAAGTGAACTTCAGGCGAAACTTCAATTCTTTATTATCAATTTTAAAAGGAAGGTAAAGATCGGGTCTTGGTTCTACTTTGTGAACCCATTTTCCTCCGCCATCTTTTGTTCTGGTGCACTCAGAAGTGACATCCCTCCATTTGGACTCATTGAGAGTCGGCTTCCAAATGGCCTGTGGAGAGGGACGAACAACCTTGACTCCGGCAATAATCTCAAGTTTTCGACCAAGGCCAGAGTCAAGCAATTCATATTGTGGCAGATTCTGGGTAATCAATTATTTAATTCCTAGCTTTGCAAGATCTGATTTTTCAACAGGAGCATTCTTGTTATCAATTTCCATGAAATAAAGAATTCCTTTGATCTTTGTTTCATTGGCATAGGTCGCCTTATGACCTTGGGCCACCATGATTTTATCAAGAAGCTTTCTTTGATCAATCCAGTCATAGCCATCATGAACGTTTTCTCTTTGAGAGATACATCCCGAAGTTTCTCTGAATGGGTAGAAAGTAGATTTTGGATCCGGATTTGTTTTTCCTGTTCCATGAATTCTAAAAAGGTTTCTACCAACATCTCGGACCACGATGGATTGTTTCCACCAGTTCTCATCATGAGAGCTTTCAGGGATAAGAGATTTAAGAGCTGATTCATTATTGGTTTTTGGAATAAAGTTAATGATCATTCTGCGGAAACGTCCAAAAGAAATAGTCTGATCCGCATAAGGCATAACTCCATCAATCGTCCAAACACCAGTAGGGGTGTAACCATTACGAACATTATAAGGAAGTTTTCTTGCTGACTGGGCCAGAGATCTCTGGGTCCAGATGCTGCCATCTTTGTTTCTTACCACATTATCGTTTGCATCTCTCATAGCAAAAAGGCATGGGTAATTTCTATTTTGTCGGCAGAACATGAAAAGTTTTACTCCGCCTTCGTACTTACCGTTTTGATAATAAGAAATATTTGGAGAATTGTAGAAGAGATCGATGGCGATTCTTTCAATATCGCTTTTGCTTCTTATGCTCTGTCTTTTGAGGTTATGAAACTCTTCAAACTGACTGGCAAGCCCAACGATATCTTTATGGCCCGCTTTGTTTAAGAGGTCCTGATAAGAAGCAACAAGGTAAATCACCTTAGTTTCCGGCTGCGGAAGAAGAAGGTGGTTTGATAATTCTTTTATGAGTTGTGGACTCAATGAGTGTTTCACTTTGCTCTGAACTTGAAGAATACCAATTCTTAAACGCTCTGCTAGCTCGTAGTGAATCATATCAAGCTTTGAGAGAGCTTTGAGTGCTCTTGGTTCTTCGTCTTCAACCAGGTCCCAGAGTGCATCTACGTAAAGCTTTTGCTCGAAGGGAGCGAAGGCCGCGTGAGGAGCACTTTTAGGAGAATTGAGAATTTTATCCTGGTATTGATAATAAATTTTTTCTTCAAAAATACTTTGATTGGTGGCCCATGAGGTTGAACTCACAAGTAGTGTCAAGGCCAGTGATTTCCAAGCTTTCATCTTGTTTCCTTTTCCCAAACTAAAAGAATACGGTAACAATTTAGCCACAGGCAGACAATAACTGACTGAGTTTTTTTGTTAATGCGTTGCCCTACCTCCTGAGGAGTAAACCGCTTTTATTGCCCTTATTAAAAAAGAGGATTTTTTCTCTAGCAAGTTGCACACTCCTAATCTTGACATGACAATTTAAGACACCATCTTTAAAATAAGTTCTGTTAATTAAAGGGAATTACTATGGTTAAACGGATTTTTTTGTTTGTTTTAACAAACGTCTTAGTTTTAGTTTCAGTCTCAATTGTTCTTTCAATTCTAGGTGTTAATCATTATTTAACGGCAACAGGCATTGATTATCGCGCATTAATGGTCTTTTGCTTAGTCTGGGGTTTTGTAGGCTCTGGAATATCTCTACTTCTTTCAAAATTCATGGCCAAAACCATGATGGGAGTACAGATCGTTGATGAGCGTGGCCAGTATGCAGAACTTGTTAGAAGAGTTCACGTTCTTGCTCGTCAAGCAGGACTGACTAAAATGCCAGAAGTGGGGATTTACCAATCTCCTGAAGTGAATGCTTTTGCGACAGGTCCTTCAAAAAATAATTCACTCGTTGCAGTATCAACGGGTCTTCTTCAGCAAATGGATGCTGATGAGGTTGAAGGTGTTCTGGCCCATGAAGTGGCCCATGTGGCCAATGGAGATATGGTAACGATGGCCCTTATTCAGGGTGTGGTTAACGCCTTTGTTATGTTCTTTGCCCGAATTGCAGCATTTGCTATTTCACAGGCCATGCAAGGGGACCGTGATGATGATCGTCCAGTGCAAGCGGGCTTCATGTATCATATTATCGTGATGGTTTGTGAAGTTCTCTTCTCTTTTCTCGGTATGTTTGTAGTTGCTTACTTTAGCCGCATTAGAGAGTACCGTGCCGATAAAGGCGGGGCTCAATATGCAGGTAAGCATAAAATGATTGCAGCTCTTAAACGCCTACAACAAAAATTTGAATTCGTTGATGATTCTCAAGAGAACTTCAATGCTATGAAAATCTCATCACGCAAAGGTCTTATGAGCTTTCTTTCAACACATCCGAGCTTAGAGGATAGGATTGCTCGACTTGAAAAATCATACTAATAAAGACAAACCGGGAGGGGACACGCGCTCCTCCCAAATTCGCGAACTACTCAATAAGGAAGTTTATCGTCGGTCTACACCTGGCGTATTCGCTCACTTTCTTTTTCTCTGCGGGATCATGTTTTCTCTGGATAAGTTTTATGAGAAAACCTCCTATCTTCCTTTTCCCGTAATATTGCTTTTAAGTGGAATTTTTCTAAGAGCTTTATGTATCTACTTTTTTAAGTCACGTGAGAAGCTGAGAAGAACTCTCTTTCTCATTGGGACCATCATTCTCGGTGTTGGATGGGGGGAGCTGACTCTACAGATCGTAACTTTTTACGGGGTACAAAGCATACAAACCATGATGGCCATTGGGTTTATTTCTACGATGGTGGCCATTTCCGTTTCATCCCTATCAGCTTGTCCTGCAGCGCTGATCTCCTTCCTAGTGACGTGTACGGCCTACCCTTCTTACGTTCTATTCTCAGAGAAAGATGTTCTTTGGCATTATCTTGGAGCTTTTCTTCTTATTAACTTTCTCTACCAAATTTATGCTGGATTTAGAAACTATCGCTCTATCAAAAAGCAAATCAAAGAACTTTCAAAAGAAAAAAGAGAAAAGCAAAGACTTCAAGAAATTATCGATGCTATCCCTTCGTTAGTGCTAATTATTAACGAACAAAAAACCTATGAGATGGTCAATAACTTTCAAGATGGTTTCTTCCAAAAAATTTTATTAGGTCACGATGTAGGTGTTTTTCCCAATTCTCCGGTGGAAGGGGCCTTTATAAAGTTTTTTAACTCAGATAAAGATCGGGAGAGTTTAGAGCTTCAGGCCTTCGATTTCGGTCCAGAAGAGTGGTACATGGTGACTATGAAAAAACTGAATCTTGGACGGAGTATTATCTGTAATATTCTTCCCATCACGGATTTTGTAAAAACTCGAAATGAATTACAGATTCAGAAGGCAAGAAATGAGTATGCTTCCAAGCTAATCAATTTAGGGGAGATGGCCGCAAATATTACTCACGAACTAGGAAACCCTTTGGCGATCCTTAGAGGTAGTACTCAAGTTTTAAAGTCTGAACTACTAGAGCTAAATCTGTCTGAAATCGCTGAAAAAAAACTTTCTGTCATCGATACGACGATTACCCGTATGGGCTCCATTATCAGAGGGCTGAAGGCCATTTCTCAAAGTCAGGGCCTTGAGCATAGTAACGTTAAGTTCAGGGATTTAATTGAGCCCGTAAGAGAAATTACTGCGGCTAAAATGCAAGAACACAATATTACTTTCAAAGTTTTAGGAGAAGAGAGTGATGTTGATTTGTTCTGTGATGGAGTTCAATTGACTCAAGTGATACTCAATCTGGTGGACAATGCTATCGATGCTATCAGTAATAATGATGAACGTTGGATTAGTGTTAGTTATCGTCCAGGGTTTGAGTGGTGTGAAATCATTGTTAAAGACTCGGGAAAGCTCTCCAATCCTGAAGTGATTCAGAATATGATGATTCCTTTTTTCACGACGAAAAATAAACAAACCGGAACAGGACTAGGACTTTCCTTGTCGGAGAAAATCTTACAGGAGCATCAGGGACGACTGACTTTCCTTCATGATGAAAAGAATACGACCTTTCTAATAAAGCTTCCTCGGATGACTTATTAGCTCTTTTTTTGATTTGTAATAAACTCTTCAATTCCCTCATCATAGAGTGGCTTAACTGGGGATCTTTCAAGGTGTGAGAGGATCTCCTGATCACTTTCACCTTTGAGCATGGCCCTGGTGCTTGAGCGCTTTGGCCCGAACTTGTGACCTTTTTTAACAGTCCAACCACTTTGGAGAAGAGATTTTCTGATGGAGGAAGAAGCTGAATAGGTGGAGAGTATGCAGTCATCGTGAGAGAATCTTTTTAAGAGAGAAAACCATTCTACCGTCCAAAGATGGGGATTTCTTTTAGGAGAGAAGGCGTCTTGAAAGATAGCATGAAAACGATAAGAAGAGTTTTCTAAAAAGGGAGCTAATTCTTTTCGAGCATCACCAATAAGAATTGTGAGTTCTACATTCTCAAACTTTGCATGGACAATTTTTTCAGAGGACCATTTGGCATTTTTTATAATGGGCAAATGCTGATATTCCTCTATAAACCACTTCACCAAATCTGGGTCTATTTCCATGGAAATAAAATGCCATGGGTGCTCCATCCCCAGAGTTTCCAAAGTTGTGAGAAAACCAATTCCCAGGCCAAAACCTACTTCTAGTATTTGAAACTGGGGATAATCTCCAAGTCTTTCTTTAACTCGACAACCTTCCAGATAATGAAGCAATGTTTCGGTTTTAGCTCCAGTTGTAGAGTGACAAGCTTCCCCAAAAAGTTCGGAGTGGAGAGTGCGAGAACCGTCTTCCGTTAGTATCCAATGATAGCGATGAGAAGGTAATTTCATAAAATGCCTAGTAAATGTGGCACCTGTTTTTAAGTTTAGTTCAAAAATTTAAGTACTTATTCACTTTGTCTGGGGATCTCCTAATAATCAAGAGAAAAAATCAGTCTTTAGATAATATAGCATAAAGAAGATCACACATAGGTCGATAAGAATTATGGAGATCTACCAAGGATTCTACTATGAAGTTGCTGATTATTTTATTTTGTTTTGTTCAAGTCATGGCCTTTGCTCAACGACAGCCCGGGCCACGTGGTATTAAACATCATATCCAGCACCACATTTTTCATCAGCGTAAAGCAGTTGCAGCTAATGTAGAAGATGGGTTACATAAAGCTGCTTTGCGGATGATGGGTATACAAACAGATTATAAGGTTGTATCGGTACAAACGTCAGAGCAGATTGCACAACATGAAACTCAAGTAGCTAATATAAATGAGTCTATTGTGCCTGCTACTGAGTATAGGGAAGGGGAACTCAGTTGTATCAACCCCAATCTCACTTGTTTAAGTATTAGTAACGAAAAAAGTGAAGTTACTAATTATCAAAATGATTTAGAAGTTTGTGATTGCTTAAAGAATCGCTTTAATCTTCCAATTAAGGATCTTTCTCAATTAACCCCAAAAGAACTTGAAGAACAAAACATGAGAGTTGAGGAAGGAAAGCTTTACGCTTCTCTCATGGAGTTAAAGAAGAATTTTGTTGCTAAAAGAGATGCGCTCCTGCTTGAGTCCCATTTTGTTTCAGAGGAACAGAAGAAGACAATGTTAGATGTTGGACAGACAAAGGATGCCACAGATTTTTTGACCCACATGGTGGAGACTTATAAAGGCAAGGTAAGAGATGAGGTCTATAATGAAGCCTTTGCTATGGTTGATAATCATTATAGCGCAAATGGGAGTCTCCTGGATAATTTGAATAGCGCTACTAAGAGACCTGACTCTTGCTTTCCCTTTGCTGATTATTTAAAAGTTTCAATGATTCCAACAGATGAATCTTTCTGGAAGAGCTTATTGGATGTAAAAGATATTAAAAAAGGTGAGTGGGACTATACGGAGCTTACCAATCAATACAACTATAAGAATAGTGATAAGAAAACAATAAAGGCTAAATTAGATTTTTTAAATAAAAACCCTACTCTCAAAGCGATATTTTATTTAGGTGATGAAGAATTACAGAAGCGTGTTTATGCAGAGATGAGAAAAGCACTTAGTCCTTCTTCTAGCTGTATCAAAGACGGTAATTGTCGTTCTCAATTCTTCAATAAAGGAGGAAATCTTCAAGAGTCATTAAAAAGCTTTTATGAAGATCCCAAAGTAAAAGAGATGACTATTGGAGTTACGTATGCCAATACCGTAGCTGATATTGCCGGAGTTCATAATTATAAGGTTGGAGGTCTCTCGCTACCAGCTTTACGCATGGCCTATGCCGATGGGAACTCTACATACGATAACTGCGACACCAACACATTTCACGAGGATGCCCCAGCTTGTGGAGACATTTTTCAAAATTATTGTTCAGAGTTATATTCACGTAAGGATGAAATGATTCCTCAACTTGAGTGGAAAGAAACGAATGCCTCATACGCTAATGACTGGCTAGATGATATGGAACCTGAGCCAGCAAAGAACCAGGGATATCTTGAGTTTCAAAATAAAATGTGTGAGAAGCTTGCTCGAAAACTACCAGGAACATCAAAAATTGTGAATCTCCAGGCCTTCAAAGATTCTTATTGTCCGAAAAATAAGAATGAATGTGATGGCTTAGATGATGCTGGTTTATTTAAATTATTTATTAGTAAGACTCAAGGTACAGATAAAATTTTTGATGATGAATACAATTTAGTCAAAGATGAAGAAGGGCTTCATATGCTGGCCGAAGCTAATTCAGAGAATAAGACTGCTGTTAGCGAATTCAGTATTAGTGATTTAAAAAGATTAAATTATTCAAACAGTCTTTCAACTTTTGGGCAGTCATCTCCTGATGAGAAAGCATCTATTACAATCTCGGAATTAATTTCACAAGTCCATGGAGAGTCGAAGTCTCGAGTAGAAGATAAAGCTAACATAGGAATAGAACCTCTTGAAAAGATTGCTCACGTTCAAACTTCTGATGATGCTGTTGATGAAGGGCTTGGTTTCTTTTCAACAGAAAATTTAGCGGAAGATTTTTTTAATTCATCACAAGGAAGTCAGGGGTTATTAGGTAATCATACCTATATGGATACGGCCATTAGTGAAGCACGTAATGAATTAAATGAGCTTAAAAAAGAGGAAGCAGCTATTAAAAATGAGATGACAGAAGTGAGGAACCAAATCTCTACTTCTTCATCTTCTGAAATTAACAGAGAACTGGAGATAAGACTCGAAAACTTAGAAAAGCTTTTAGCTGAGAAAGAAAAAACATCTCAAAACTATCAAGGTTTAATTAGTAAACTGATGGAGGCTCAAAAGGCTCCTCGGTCGGCTAAAGCCCCGGCAGTAGCAAATTCAGCAATCGCCGAAGACGAAGCTGCAAGTAAAGTGGTTGGTATTGAGGCGAAAAAATCCACTGGTGGTGCTGTCGTCTCTAATAGACCCTCCTTTTCTGAAGAACAAAATTCTACCCAAAGAGCTCCGGCCAGTGTTGAGAATTTCAATACCTCAGCAGGAATGGGTGGAGGAGCTGCAGCTGCTTCTGTGGGCATGAGTTCTTCGGTATCACAGGCCAGTCGAGGTGGAAGCCGTTATAACGGAGCACTTTTATCAAAGTATGGAATTATTGTTCAAGAAACTCCTGGCTCTACAGTAAGTGTGGCCCAGGAAACAGAAGGTACTCGGTTTCAGGCCATGGGAGCATTTAGGGAAGCTTCAAATATACCATTAGAAGTTTCTCAAAAAGCTTTTGAAAAATTTAAAGTGAATGATCTATCGGCTTTACAAGAACTCTATCAGGAGTCCTTAGAGAAGATTGATGATGAGGTGGTAAAGATCCTTGTTTCATCCGAAGAATCTGATGAAACTCTTGAATTCTACGCAATTAAAGAGGATGGTAAGGTCGTCTTCCAGCCGATCCGTAAAAATAAGCTTTCAGATCTCCAAAACACTCTTTCCCAGTACTAACATCGATTTTATTCGTGCTTAGATTGCCCATAATAAGTGGCAATCTAAGTACGCTATCTTGTGAGAATCTCATTCTGATTTTGTCCCCTAAAGTTCTGCAGATATAATTTTAAAGTCATACAGGATTACTCCGAAGAGAACTTTATGAAAAACTGCAAAGCTCTAATTGTACTAACTCTCTTTTTGCTTACACCGTCCTCTTGGGCGCAAGAAGTTGGTTGTGATGAAGTTAAGTCAGAGGTAGCGGAAGAAGTTTATAACTTTAGTCTAAGCTTAAGGAGGGCCTCACCCTTTGGTTACAATAGCTGTTATAGATCCAGCGCCTATAATTTAGAAATGGATACTGGCTTTGTTGTTACACTTGATACCTTTGCAGAAATTTTTCCTAATCGAAAGCATGTTAGTTCCCCTACAGATTTTGAGGCACAAGCTGATTTTTGTCGCTGTATTCTAGAGCAAAAAAAAGAAGAGGATCAACAATTAAATTTAGATTTTGATTTTGGTTTAGATCCTTCACCAGATGAAGTTTTAAAATCTGATGACTTTGCACTCGCTCATTTAGATAAACTTTTGGATAACTTCAATAAGAGGGCACAGAACACCCACAATATGCTGATCCTTCATGCACAAAGTATGGGGCCAGAAACGGCTGTTCGATACAATCTGGATCAACCAGTAAGTCTTGATGAGAAATTTACTAGTTTTGTAAATAGAACGATTAAGAGTAATGTAAAAAAAGACGTCCGATATTTTAACTTGCCTCAAGAGCAATTTGATTCCACTATTGAGAACCTCATTGCTGCTAAAGCTATGGAAGATAAGGGGCCAGCTATCTTAAATGTGCTTCAAGATGGAGAGGTAGAAGGGGAGTCTTGTGTACCAATGAAAGACTTCCTTTTAATTAACTCATTCCCTGAAAATAATACTTTTTGGCATCTGTTCACTGAAGACTTTTATCCTCACCAATGGAAGAGTGATGACATAGCATTTAACTATACGGTTTCTATAACAGACAAGGATAAAGAAATTCATGCTAGTAAAATAGAGTTTTTAGAAAAAAACCCCCTCATTAAACTCATTTTTAACTCTGACGATCAAGAGGCTGCTAAAAAAGTTTATAATATCATGAGAAAACATATGTCAGGCCTCAAAGGTGAATGTAGTAGCGGAGCCACAGACGGTTGTCGTACTGAGTTTACTAGAAAGAGAATGTCTGCTTATCACAATGAGATGAAGAATCTCTTCAATACTCCCGAAATTCAGCGACTTGTTTCGCGACAAAGACATAAAGCGGTTAAAGATTATATTGAAAAACTAATAAGTGATACTTCACAAAAGCTGGATATTAATACTCTTAATCACTGGGCCGCTAATAAGTTTAAGGTTGATGTTCCTTCATGCACAGCTGCCAATAACATTGGTTATTCTCCAGGTTACTCAACAGATTTTAGTCAAATTAAACTTGATTTAAATTATAGCTATGGAGACGCTTTTAAGGAAACATGTGAGAGGGAGTTGCCTAAGTATTGTGAGTTAGTAGGAAAAGGATCTAACTCTCTTCTGAGTATGGGGGCAACAGCAGGTTATACTAGACAAGAGAAGGCCAATCTAGATGATTTATTAAATCGTATCGCTGATGATATGAATCCGGACCCTAGCAAAAATATGAGCTATTCAACATTCTCACATCGTGTTTGTAATGGTCACTTTCGGATTCATGATAGTAAGTCAGTAAACTTTAATGAATTCAGAGAAAGAAGATGTGGGAAAAATTCGGGCAGCGAACTTTGTAAAAATAAAAAAGAATTATATCGCTTATTTGCTAAAGGAGAGATTGATCACCAGCGTAATGATGATTTTGATAGTTCTTCAGCCTATGCTGATTACAGTAATACAGGTGCAGAAGTTCAGAATTTATCAAATGAAGACAGAAATCGTTTTGAAAAAGTGGGTGGTAGCTTAGGGCAAGCCCTGGGAATGTCGCATAGTCATGAGAAAAATAACTTTGAGTTCACCGATATTATGGGAATCAAAGAGCTTGGTATTATTGATGTTCAAGATAGTGTTGATACAGGTATTGAAGCTTTCAATGATACTACATCTTCATTTGTATCCAATTATGTAAATAATGCGTTTCAAACAGACTATAATTATGCTCTTGCTAATGCTAGAGAGACCAAACAAGAACTTGATGAAGAAATTAGAGCGACTAAAGAAATTATTGCCGTTAATAAAGAGAGACTGGCACGTCCGCATACAACCCAAAACTTTAGAAGCGTAATCGAAAGTAAAGTGAAGATGCTTGAAACCATGCTGGCAGAAAGAGAGAAGACGGCCCAAGAATACCAGGAAATCATTGCTAAACTCATTGATGGACAAAATAATGCTGAACCCACACCTGTTTCTTCTTCTCCTCAGATGCTTGCTTCACACCAAAAGAAAAGTGAAGGCCCTCAAGAAGATGTTCGAAGCGCTGCTCCTACTAGGACAGCTACGATCACCTCTACGGGTTCTAAACCTGAGTTCTCAGAAGATACCTCTCGTGCTCCGGCCAGTGTTGAAGCATTTTCAACTTCAGGAGGCGCTAAAGGTGGGGGCGGAGCTTTAGG
>DATGND010000284.1:0-2741 GCA_035306925.1 Bacteriovoracaceae bacterium
GTCTCTGTGGAAGAAGGCCCTGGCCACAAAGTATCTTTTTACTCTGGGACGATCCCATGGCATGTTTGCAGAGCCCATGAGCTTTGGAACGAAGTTTTTAAGTTTTGTTTGTGAACTTGTTCGCCGTAAGAATGAGCTTATCGCTTTTCAAGATAACCTAACTGGTCAAATGTCAGGAGCTGTCGGTAACTACACCGTTCTTACTCCTGAAATTGAAAAAGCTGTGATGAAAAGATTACAGCTCAAAGTTGAGCCACTCTCCACGCAGATTATTCCTCGGGATTATCTTGCCACTCTTGCCAATATTCAAAGTGGTATTGCTAATGCACTTGAACGTCTGGCCATTGAAATTCGTCATCTTCATCGTTCCGATGTAGCAGAAGTTGTTGAAGGTTTTAGACCTGGCCAAAAAGGTTCTTCTACTATGCCTCATAAGAAGAATCCTATTGCCAGTGAAAATATCTCGGGTCTTGCACGAGTGATTCGTTCTCATAAAAATATTGCCGATGAAAATACCCTTCTCTGGCATGAAAGAGATATCTCTCATTCATCAGCTGAGAGAATGTGGCTTCCGGATAATTTCGGACTTACTTGCTACTCTCTAAGACGAGCGACTAAGATGATTGATAACCTTTATGTTAATGAAGAAGTTATCACTAAAAAAACGCAAGAGGAGTTTGCTACTCTTTCAAGCTATGTTCTTCACACGCTGATAAAGAATGTGAATCAGAGCCGTGAAGAGATTTACAGCAAGGTGCAAAAAGCAAGTTTTGAATCAAAGACAAAAGATGAATTCTGCCAAAAGTTAAGTGAGTCTTTTCCTGGAACGGATATGGACTTTATCAATAACTTTAACTCTCACAAAGTCTACACCTCTAAAGTCGATGCAATCTTTGAGAGAGTTAAAGAGTTTGCAAATTTATAGATTATTTAATTTCAGTGATGATGTGATCTTGGCCGGCAAAAAGTGATTGCTCTTGTCTGATGTAAGCTTTGGCTTCTTCTGGAGTATCGAAAAGGCCAAGACTCACGCGATACCATTTCCCTTTCCCTGCAATATTCACTTCATTAATGATGGGAGAATAGCCACGAACAGTGAAACCTTCAGCAAAAGCTCTGGCTTCATCAACACTATTGTAAGAACCAAGTTGAATCGTAAATTTTCCGGCCATTGGATTAGTGGTGGTCGCAGGAGCAGGATTGGCCTCAGCTCTTGGGGCTTGAGTATCCTCTTTGAACTTATTCAATTCATCATTTAAGCGTGACTTTGACTCATCCATCAGACGCTTAAGTTTCTCTTCATCGCTTAATTCACTCTCTTTAATAACACTGACTTCAGCATCTTCTTCCAGAGTTGATTTAAGCTCCAAAGGTTTCTCACTACTTGGTAGAGAACTTACCTGTGGCCCTAACTTTTTACCTAGTCTAATTCCTAGAGTAAAACTGGTCACAATAAGAACCATCACAAATAAAAGGATGAGAGCAATCTCTTTTTTTTCAAATACGACAACTTTACTATTTTCTTCCATATCTACATTCTAAGCTCTTCCAAAAAAACCACAATGTATTTTTCAATTCCGAACAATCCGATCAACTACTGATATCCCCTATTCCCTACCACTCATCCTCCCTTTTATGTTCCTTTCACAACAAATAGGAGGACTTTATGCAAAAATCACTGATCAAGAAAAACGAAAAAGGCCAAGGGATTATGGAATATGTCATCCTCACCAGCCTCATAGGAATTATCTCCCTCATCGCAGTTAAAAATTTTGGTGAAGTGGTCAAAAAAAGAATCGATAACATGCGATCCCAGATCGTGAACGAGATCAGGCTTAAGTAAAAATGAAGATCCTGAAAGCAGTCTTAATAATGGGCTTCTCCCTGGGGCTTTTACTTCTGGGACTAAAAATTTTCTCCAAGATCCATTGTCGTCAGGAAGCTTGGTACGAAAACTTTAGATCTCAAACAGGAAGATTATTAGGTCTTAAAACTATTCCTGGGGGAAGCTGCAAGAATAAAGGACTTTATCGCCTCTCTTTAAGATTAGGAGAAGGGATATGAAGATCTACCTTGGAGGACTGATCGCTCTCCTTCTCTCTTTAGGACTTCTTCTCATTCTTCTGACTCAGCATCATCTGGTACAGATGAAAGCGCGAGGAGAACTGGTGTTATGTCTAAAAGAAGTTAAGGGAGAACTTCATAAATTTGTTACTCATACGGAAAAACTCAATTGGGCCATAAAGCACATTGATAAGGCCAAATATCTTATTTTCATTCCTGGCCTTCAAGCGGTTGCTGCCAATAGTGAAAGGGCCAAGAAACTCGTTATGGGATATCAAGATTTCACCCTCGCTCAATATTTAATGAAGCTAACAAAACTTCAAAAAAGATGCCCGCAAACTCCCTTGGCCTTCATGACTCCTTATCAAATTGGGCTTAAAGGGTTTCATCGGCGATTTGATGGCACTACCTATTGGAGAAAAGAATGGAAGACACAAATAAAGGGCAAGTTCGAAACAGCTTACATTCAAATAAAAGAAAAAAAGATCAAGCAACTAGAGCCCCAGTTTCAATATCAATACTCAATCAAAAGGGGGAGTGTCTTCTCTCTACTTCCCTCTTTATCGGGCTCATTACCCTCATTATCAGCTCATACATCTATATAGGGAATCAATTTGAAGTTAAAACCAAAAGTTATCTTCAGGAGTTTCAAAATGAATGGCAAAAATTACAAATTA
>DATGND010000285.1:0-17382 GCA_035306925.1 Bacteriovoracaceae bacterium
CTCACTTTGTATCTCAGAAAAAAGAATTAGAAGTTATTCCGATTACTAAAGTCAAGTTAGTGCCGGTAATTTCCACTCATCTCTTCAAAGAAAGAGATGTGAAGTCTCAAAGAGATCTTTATAGTATTGACCAAATCGTCATTGAAGATCCTTCGGGCCTTAATGGAGTGTCTTTTGGTATTTTAGAAAATGGTCGCCAATGGCGCATTAAGGATTCTAAATTTAAAAATGATATTATTCTTTCCGGTCTTGGCTGGGGACACCTTCCTGAGCATGAAGTGAGTCGTGAGATCCATGAAGGTAGACTTAAGGTTTTAAAGTTTGAAGACATTTACCCGAGAGATCTTGATATCAAACTGATTCGACTTAAAAATTCCCCCTTAGGCATTGTGGGGAAGGCCCTCTGGGACAGACTCAAAGCTTTGCGAGAGGAGTAAAAGATTGTAGAATTTTTGTGAGGTCATCATGAAAATTTTCATTCTTTTATTTCTAAGCCTTTCAGCTTGGTCCCAAGTTTTCTTGCCTGTTCCACAAATAAGTTTTGAGCAAAACCCCTCCCATTTAAAATGGCGAAAAATTGATACTCCTCACTTTGAGATTATTTTTCCAGAGGATGTAGAAGCTTCTGCTCAAATTACAGCAAAGATTCTGGAAAGTGCTTATCCCCTTGTTTCTCATAGCCTTAAGGTTCGCCCTGAAAAAATAAGTATCATTCTGCAAAGTAAAAACCTGGACTCCAATGGTTTTGTGACTCTTGCCCCGAGAAGGTCAGAGTTTTTTCTTAGTCCGTCCTTAGATCCAGAGATGACCAACACGGAATGGTTAACAACCTTGGGAATTCATGAGCTCAGACACGTGGTTCAGTTTGATAAAACCAAGCAGGGCTTTAACCGTTACTATGAGATCTTCTTAGGAGAAATTGGGGTGGCCCTGGGCCTTGCTTTTACTACGCCTCCTTGGTTTTTAGAAGGAGATGCAGTCGGTATTGAAACGGCTTTGACTAGAGGTGGAAGGGGAAGGCTCCCGCTGTTTGAACGAGACTTAAAAGCATTAAGTTTAAATAAAGAGTATAAACTTGATCAGCTCTTATTTGGTTCTTACGATTACTATACTCCTAACCATTATGTTTATGGTTATTTCTTCACGAGTTTTCTTCGGGATCATTTAAAAGATGAATACCATGAACTCATTAATCGCTCCGCTGAAAAGTCCTATAATCCTCTTAGTTTCTATTATCGGGCCGAAGAAACTTTAGGGAGGAGATTTGATGATTTTATCAAAGACAGAATGAAGGAGATGATTGCGTTCTGGAAGACGCAAAAGTTTACTCCGATGGAGAGTCAGGAACTATCTCCGAAGATTATTGAGGGGTGGACGAACTATCTTTATCCTCAATATGTAGATGAGAATAGGATCTTTGCTCTTAAAAATGGTTTAGGAGATATCAATCATTTCGTCATACTTAAAGACGGAAAAGAGAAAGCTATCTATTATCCAGGTCCTTTTATTCAGCGCTATCCCATTAAATTAAGAAAGAAGAAGTTTGCTATAGTTGAGAAGCAGTTTCATCCCCGTTGGGGATTAGAAGATTTTAGTACTCTTCATGTTCTGGACTTGAAGGGAAAAACGATTTTTAAGAAGAAAGATCTCAAATGGAGAATGGCCATTATTGATCATACGGGAACAAAGGTAGCCGGTATTTCCTGGGAGGACTCCCAGAAGCAATATTTATCAATTATTGATTTAAGTAAAAAAAGTGAAAAGAGAATAAGAGTTTCAGAAGATATTCTCATCACAAGCTTTGATTGGATTAATCTTGATGAACTTGTCCTTGTTGGAAAAAGAAAGGATTTCAAACAAGCGATTTATCGCTTCAACTTAAATAATGAGAAGTTGACTGAAATCTTTAATACTCAAAATACAAATCTTGGGTTTGTTACGAGTGAGAATAAAAGAATTTTCATTGAATCGCCTCATACGGGAATTGATAATATTTTTGAATTAGTAGATGGGAAACCCTTAAAAGTGACTTCATCTCAATACGGGGCCTATTCTCCTGATATCGTTAATGACGACATTATTTTCAATAATTACTCTTTTCGCGGAATGAAGATTGAAAGGTCTCCCATCAAGGTAATTGAAGAGGACAATGTTCCAACCAGTGATCTTTATAAAAGATTTGTTCAGTCTGAATCTATGTTTAAGTTCAACGATCTTCCTGATTATAAAGTTGAAGATTATTCCCGTTTAAAGAATTCTTTTAACTTCCACTCCTGGAACTTAATTTCACCTGTTCTTTCTCCAACTATTTCAGGGGAGCTTTTCTCAAGAGATCTCTTAAATGAGAATGCTTTAAGTCTTGGCGCTTTTTATAATTATAATGAGGGCACTACGGGAGCTTACTTTAGTGGTGCTTATATGCGCTATTATCCTGTTTTAAGCTATGGCCTGTTTTATCAGGGAAGATCGTCTCAACGGACCATTGATGGCCGTTCTCAAAGAGATCGTTGGGAAGAAGGAGTAGCAGAGGTTGGATTTCATCTTCCTTGGAAAAAGCTCTCTGGGCGGTTTACTCAAAACTTTAATTTCTATGGCTTCAACAAACTTATTCACGTAATGGGTAAAGCTCCGCTTGATCAGAGAGAAGTGAATCATGGGACACTGTACTCAGTAGGAGCGAATATTTCCTATTCAACAGTGTCTCGACTTGCTCCACGGGACTTACTAAGCCCTTATGGACTTACTTTTCAGGGGCATTATGAAACAGGAAAGGAGATATCCGGAGGGAATTTAAGAGGAGATCTTTTAAGTCTTGATGCTAGAGTTTATTTGCCAGGGCTTTATAAACATCACTCATTCTATCATCAGTTTGCTTATGAAAAGCAAAATGCCCGTACTTATGAATATGCAAGTCTTGTACTTTTTCCTCGTGGTTTAGAGCAATTCTTTCTGGATGAATACTTTAAGTATTCTGCAAACTATACGTTTCCTCTTTTTTATCCGGATGAAGATTTTGGAAAATTCCTTTACCTTAAAAGAATTTCTACCAATTTATTTTACGATGACCTGAATGGAAAAATTATGGATATTCATTATCAGGCGAAATCTACCGGGGCGGAACTTCTTTTTGAAACTTATCTTTTCCGTTTAATGACACCAGTTGTATTAGGCCTTCGATACTCCCATGTTATTGAAGGTATTGAAGAGGATAATTTTGGATTTTTTATCAACACCAGCTTATCAACTTTTTAAGACTGAGCTTGAAAAGCTTGAAAGTTTAGGTGAACAAAAAGTTTTAGATCAACAAGACAGGTACAAGGGGCTTTCCCTTATTGCTCTTTATACTAGTTTTGAGGATCTCATCAATATTTTTAAACATCCGGAAGTTAAAGGGGTGTGGGTCGATATTGGTGGTGGTTCTGGCAGAAGCTGTCTTCTTTATTCGTTCGTTAAGAATGAGAGTTCAATAAATCTTGAAATTGATCCGGCCAGGGCCTTGATTGCAGAACAACTTGCTCAAAAATTTAAGTTAAAAGTAGAGTCACGGGTCTGTGATCTTCAGAGTGATGTTATTCCGTCTGGTGATACTTACTTTCTTTATTTTCCCACAGGTTTCGTACTTGACCGGGTTTTAGATATTCTCTCCCAAAGAGTGGACTTTACTTTAGTTGTCATTGAGTCACATGGAGATCTTATTGCGCGCATTGATAAAGAGAAAGGATATGAACTCATTGATAAAATTTTATTAACATCTCCTCGACATAATCCCTTTGCTCATATCTACAGGAAGACTAAATGCATTCTTTCCGAGGCAGGTCCTCATCAGTTGAGTTTTAAAGATGAATTGCTGGTTATTGAAGATTCACTAGGAGAGTGGGTTGCAGATAGTTTTGGACTGGAATGGCTGGGGGAAGATACTTATCAATTTCTTCATCCTCCGAGAGCTATTACTTGGTCCAGGGATTTTAAAAGGATCTTGTCGCCAGGCTCAAAAGATTTTGAGTTAATAAAAAACATAAGTCTTTTGAGAAAACTCAGGGAAGTTAGAATTGTGTTAGATGATGGTAAAGAATTGAACAGCGTCATTAGAAAAATAAGAATCTCCGGGACCTTAAGACTAGAAATATCAACTTCAGAACTGCTAGAATGGAGGAGGATATTAAAAATTTTTAAAGGGTCACATTTATGTTACGAGTCCTCTTCTTGCTCATTCTCACTTCCTGTACTTTAGGAAGTTCTCAATTCGGTGGTAAGAAGCCTTATCATTATGATCCTCAATACAATTATAGTTCCCAGGAACTTTCTAAAATCTCTAGAGATATTATTACTTCCTATCAACGGGATCCTAGACAGGCATCTTGGGATAAAGTTTTTACTAAAAAATATCCTATCAAGAAGGTTTCAACTTTTAGTTTTGAGTCTGTTGTACAACCAACACGTGCAGGCATTGCAGGGTTTGATAAAGTTTATCTTTCTCCAAAAGGAAAGCAGTTGCTCACTGAGAAACTTCTCACAGTTTGGGAAGAAGCCTTTAGCACTGTAAACACTCCGAAGATGACTTATCTTCCGATGCAGGAGCTTTTTGACGACCATGATCTGCATAGTAAGTACGGACTAGGTGTAAAAGACTATGGTGGAACATTCCAAGAAGGTCTTGCAAGTGATGATATCTTCTTTAAAGAGAGAGGAAAGAGTCTTAGTTCTCTGGCCCTTTTTGAACCAAGCTTTGCAAGGGATATTTCATTGCTTCTCGTTCCGGGATACCAATTGTTTGGAGGTCCTCGTGGCAACGAGTTTCAAAAGTATTATCTGGCAGAGACTATAGAAAAATTTCACCTTGATGCTGTGTTTGCTGTGATGGTTGAAATTGATTGGCAGGCAAGCCGTGTAGATAAAGTAACAAAACAAAGTATCCATCAAAAAGCCATTATTAAACTTAAAGTGACTCCGCTTCTTTCTTATAAAGAGTTTGCTAAGCGCTTAAAGGATCAAAATATTAATGTGGAGTCCAATCTTCCCAATCTTAATTGGGGGGCATACGAGTCAACTATTCAAATACCCGTTGATTTAGAGAAGATTAATAAAAATAGTTCCCTGGAAGATATTGATCGCATTCTTTTACGTCCTATTTTTAAAACTTATACCGATATGTGCGTTATGATGTCTCAGCGTCTTTATCAGGACTTTAAAGGCATGAAGATAAAGTAAATGGATAAAACAGAATTTAAAAGAAAAGTGAGATTCGTTACGAATTTCGGTAGAGTTCTTCATTCAGTCGGTACTCCTGCTCACACTCTGGAAGCAACTATGCAAGAGCTTTGTCGTAAGTTCGGTTTGAAAGGGGAAATCGTTTCTCTTCCCACTGCCATTTTCTCTTCATTTACTGATCAAGAGGGGGAGGAAGAGGTAACAAAAATCCACCGTGTTGAGCCCGTTGGAGTTAATCTTGGAAAGCTTTCTCAAGTGGATATGATTTCTCGTGAAGTAATTAGCGGGCAAATATCTTATGAAGATGGAATCATCGGTTTAGAAAATATTGTTAATGCTCCCGATCCTTATGGGAAGCGTATGACCGTGGCCTGTTTTCTCTTGTCGGCCATTGGTTTTTTAGTACTCTTTGGAGGAAATTGGGGTGATCTCGTGGCCGTAGCGGTTGTGGGAACTCTCATGGGATTACTCTCTTTGTTTCGTCCTTTGGGACTTGTTGCCCAGCTCTTTGAAGCCATTGTTGCCATGGTGGCAGCTCTAAGTACATATCTGATGGCGAAGTGGATTCCTTCTCTGAACGTGCCGGTCATTATTTTATCCGGTCTTATTATTTTTATGCCGGGACTTAATATCACGATCGCTATTTCAGAGATTGCAACCTATAACCTTACTTCTGGAACGAGTCGTTTAGTCGGTGGCATTATGACCACTTTAAAACTGACTTTTGGAGTATTTTTAGGGTCCAAAATTGCTAGCTGGTTTCACTACCCATCAATTGATATTGATTTCAATCCCATTGCTCCCTGGGTAATCATAATTACATTACCTATTACTGCGTTAATGTTCACGGTGAACTTCAAAGCAAAGCGAGCTGATTGGAAATGGATTTTTATTGCTGGAATTTTTGGCTATTTCTGTTCTCGCCTGGGAACTCACTATTTAGGTCCTGAGCTGGGAATCTTTTTTGGTGGTGCCTGTGTGGGTGCCGGATCAAACTTGTTTGCTCGGTTAATGAATAGACCTTCCAGTTTATTTCACTTCCCAGGAATCATTCTTCTCGTTCCGGGATCTATCAGCTACCGCTCTATGAGTTTCTTGTTTGAACAAGACGTTATGGGTGGTCTCAACATGGCCTTCCTTGCCTTGGCCATGGCGATGAGTCTGGTGGTAGGTCTTTTCTTCGGTAACATATTAGTAAAACCAAGAAGCAGTTTATAGATAATTTTGCCCGCTTGTATCCGACCTTATCGTAGGGGCATACTAGATTAATGCTAGTTGCAACCAAGGAAGGTTAAAGATGGGGAAAGTTTTAGTATTGCTTACACTGATGATTGTCAGTAGTTGCAATAATACAGAGCAACCTTGCGATACCAATAATAGTAAACAGGCCCAAACTTCAACATGTACTCCTGGTTCAGCTCCTCCAGCAGACAATGATCAATTTCCTGTCCCGGATGTAGGAGAGGTTCCAGCAGAAGCCCATCTTTTTAATGCCAATGTTTCTCTGACAAATTTTAGTGTGTCTCAGGAAGAAAAAGTTTTACGTGCCATTGAGATGATTAAAAAAATTATCAGAACCAAAGAGTTTAAAGAGCGCGTATACAACTTCACCTACAATGGGAAACGCCAGTTTGTAGATAATAAGGGGCTCACAAACGAACAAATTTATCAGATCATCATTGATGGAGCTGAGACACTGATTCCTGAAGTTGATAATGAAATGGATTTGGATTTAGAGCTTTATACCTCCAACTTTACTTCAACAGTGGGTTACACTTATCCCCATGTTCTGCGTATCTGGATGAATACAAAATATTTCAATTCCTATAGCATTGCTCAGGTTGCTGGTAATGTGTTTCATGAATGGACTCACAAACTAGGTTTTGATCACGCGAGTTCTTATTCAAAAAGTCGAGATAGTTCTGTTCCTTATGGGCTGGGCTATTTAATGGTTGAACTCATCGATAAAGAGTTAGCTACACAAGAGTAAAAAAAGTCTCCTTGGCACCAATGATGAATAGTCATTGGTGCTTTTTTTCAAGGAGGCCAAATGAACCCATCAGAAATTTCAAAAGATCAAATTAATCCTCACAGAAAAAAAACAATTCCAAAAACTCAAGAGGAACATCATACTCCGGAAGATGAAGTAAGAGAAAATGAGCTAGCAAGTCTTCAGGATGATAGCTATGCCTTTGACTCGGATAACACTGGTATCGAGGAGTATCATGACGTGGATGATGCTGTAGAAGTAAGAGAAGAGGATGACTACTTACAATAAAAAATAAAAAATACTTTATTTTTTGATTTTAGATATCATGATTCAATTACTGTCACTTTTAAGCTTTATCTAAGCTTTAGATCTCCATGATCATTTAAGTTTGTAAGGATTAAATGATAGTTAATCCTTACTTTATCGAATAACTTACCCCTAACTTCAAAAAGGGGTGATTATGAAAGCTCTCGGATTGGTTATACTTATTTCTATTATTGGCTGTGGAGAAAAAGAATCAAATTCGAAGAAGCATGTTTCTTCCCGACAGGAGAGAGAGGAGAACGCTGGCCAGAAATGCTTATTAAATCATAAGTGGGTGAAGTGTTCGACTCTACAGGAAGCAGATGGGCAAGGGGTGGATGTTTTAGACACTCTTATTGATGTTCCTGCACAAGTAGGAAATGGAGTGATTACCTTTACTCAATCTGCCATAAGTAGAGACCAGGGAAGAAGAATTAGTTGTGTTACTCAAGTGGAAAATGGTGACACCTATAAGTATACGCTTCAAGGTTCTACACTCATAGTTGATACTGACCAAGGTCGTTTCGAGTATAAACGATTTTCTGGAGGACCTGGTGTAAAAGGCTCCTGGATGTGGAAGGGTTATATTGGCACAGGAACTCTCAATGTTAAAACATTAACGGTTATCGGGAATAATAGAGTTATTTTAAGAGATCACTGCGAATTATAAAATAAGGGCCTCGTAAAGAGGCCCTTATTTTTAATCAAGATTTTCAATAATAGTCGCAACACCTTGACCAAGCCCAATACACATTGAAGCAAGACCATACTTTTTATTGTTTGTACGAAGCTGGTGAGCGAGGGTTCCTACAATACGTGCGCCTGAGCAGCCAAGAGGGTGACCAAGAGCAATAGCTCCTCCATAAAGATTCACTTTTTTATCCATCACATCAAGAAGACCAAGATCTTTAATGACTGGAAGTGATTGAGCGGCAAAAGCTTCATTCAATTCGATGATATCCATTTGATCAATAGAGAGACCGGCCCGTGAAAGGGCCTTCTTAGAAGCAGAAACAGGCCCATAACCCATGATAGAAGGGTCACATCCCGTAGCTGAGATGGAAACAATTCTTGCCATTGGCCTTAAGCCTAGTTCACGAGCTTTGTCTTCGCTCATCACTAAAATAGCTGATGCACCATCTGAAAGAGCAGAAGAGTTACCTGCAGTCACTGTTCCACCACGAGGATCAAATACTGGCTTAAGAGTGGAGAGAGTCTCAACACTGGTATCAGGACGAATCACTTCATCTGTTGTAACTTGAAATGGAACACCCATCTCGTCATGGCCAACAATTGGAGTGACTTCATGCTTGAAGTGACCTTTAACAGTGGCTTCATGGGCCTTTTGATGAGAGCGGGCAGCAAACTCATCTTGTTGCTGACGAGTAATGCCATGAACGCGGGCGAGAAGTTCCGCTGTTAATCCCATAGAGCCGGCACCACGAGATGTCGTTTTAGCAAGAGCTGGATTGAAGTCCACTCCATGAGTCATAGGAACATGTCCCATATGCTCAACTCCACCGATAAGATAAATGTCGCCTTGATTTGACCAAATACCTTGAGCGGCCATATGAAGGGCCGTCATAGATGATCCACAAAGACGATTTATGGTTTGAGCTGAAACGGTTTTAGGTATGTCAGTAAGAAGCTGGGCATTTCTTCCAATGTTATAGCCTTGCTCCAAAGTTTGCTGAACACATCCCCAGATAATATCTTCAATCTCTGAAGGATTCACATTTGGATTGCGACGTAGAAGAGAACGCATCAACTCTGCTGATAGTTCTTCTGCACGGACATTTCTAAAAACGCCGTTTTTTGATTTTCCCATTGGAGTTCTTGTAGCATCGATAATGACTGCATTTTTCATATATAAATCCTCTTAATAATAAGTTTTATTGCTGGCACTTAAGTCTTTCATAAACGGAGTGAATTCATAGAGAGCACCGATAGAGTGATACTTCTTTGATTCCTCCTCAAGTTTAGCTAGACCAATAGAATCAGCATATTTTAAGGCTCCTGCTCTGAATGGAGGGAAACCAAGGCCAAGAAGAAGACCCATATCTACTTCAACTGGTGTTTTGACAATCTTATCTTCAAGACAGCGTGATGATTCAATAATCATAGGAAGCATCATACGCATTACGATTTCTTCATCACTGACTTCAACTTTATTGGAAACGCAAGATTCGATCAGTTTATTAACTTCTGGATTAAAGTTTTTTTGAGGCTTACCTTTTTTATCGATGGTGTACTCATAGAAACCTTTTCCATTTTTCTGACCATAGCGATTATTCTCAAACATGACTTCAAGAATGGTTTTCTTTGTGTAGCTCATGCGATCAGGGAAAGCTTCGGCCATGATTTTAGAAGCATGAACACCGGTATCGATCCCCACAACATCCAGAAGATAAGCAGGACCCATTGGCCAGCCAAATTTCTCCATGACTTTATCAATGCGAGTAAAGTCCACACCATCTTCAATCAGGTGAACAAAACCTTTGAAGTAAGGGAAGAGGATTCTATTTACTAAGAAGCCGGCACAATCGTTAACAACGATAGGTGTTTTTCCGATTTGGTTGGCGTAAGCAACTGCTCTTGCCACTGTTTCATCGCTGGTTTTTTCACCTCTAATAATCTCAACTAAAGGCATAACGTGAACAGGGTTAAAGAAATGCATACCGCAGAACTTATCAGGACGCTTAAGATCCTTAGCAAGACTTGTTATAGAAATAGTCGAAGTGTTTGAAGCTAAGATGGTATTCTCATCAACAAGTGATTCAACTTCACTTAGAACAGCTTTTTTTACTTTTTCATTTTCAACGACGGCTTCAACGACAAAGTCTGCAGTTTTAAAATCTGCATAAGAAAGAGTAGGTGTAATGGAAGCAATAACTTTGGCCATTTGATCTGGCTTGATTCTCTTACGCTCAAGTTGCTTGTTTAAAAGTTTTGTGGCTTCTCCCATTCCTAATTCAAGCTGTTCTGTCTTAATGTCTTTCATTAAAACAGGCACACCTTTGCTTGCCGATTGGTAGGCAATTCCACCACCCATAATTCCGGCACCCAGAACAGCACCACGTTTTGTTGATGGAGCATTCTTGGTAATCGCTTTACTTTCTTTTTTAAGATATTGATCCCCTAGGAATACTTGCACTAAACTTTCAGCAACTTTTGTCTTTGCACATTCTGCAAATGTCGCAGCTTCAATCTTAAGAGCTTCATCTCGGTTAAGCTTAGAGTGTTTTTGGATCGTTTCGACCGCCTTCACTGGTGCAGGATAGTTGGGACCGGCAATACCAGCGACCATACCTTTAGCACCTTCAAAGCTCATCATTCCTTCAATTTTATCCAAACGAAGAGGTGATTTCTTTTCTTCAACTCTTGCTTTCCAATTAAGCTCTCCAGCATTCGCTCGCTTGATGAGATTAATACCGGCTTGAAGGAGATCTTTATCTTCTACGATTCCATCGATAGCACCCAGTTTTAAACAAGCTTCTGCTTTATTATGTTTTCCACTAGTGATCCATTCAATAGCATGATCAGCACCGATTAACCGTGGAAGACGAACAGTTCCTCCCCAGCCCGGGATAATTCCAAGTTTTGTCTCAGGAAGTCCCATTGTGGCAGCAGGAGTTCCTAAGCGATAATCCATGAGAAGGGGAAGTTCACAACCACCACCAAGGGCAAAGCCATTAATGAGGGCCACTTTGGGATAAGGAAGATCTTCATAGCCATTAAACACTTCATCAATTTCTAAGAGCCACGAAGTCATTTCTTCCTGAGATTTTTTGAAGTGATCTAAAAATTCTGTTACATCAGCACCAAAAATAAAACCTGATGACTTGCCCGAAGAGATGATAAGACCCTTAGCATTTTTTTGTTCCTTAATAACTTTAAGCATCTGTTCTAAGTCATTAAGAGCAGTGGCCCCTAAAACGTTAGTAGATTGATTTTGAAGATCAAAAATAGCGTGGAGAATATCTCCTTCTAAAACTTCTAGGCGAAAGGCCTGTCCTGTAAACAACATGTGAACTCCTTATAGCAAAAAAATAACTTAATTAATTTGGCGAATAATCTCTTCGAGATCCTCTGGCTTATCTTGAGGTGAAAAACGTTTGATTTCTTTCTCGTTGGGAAGAACTAAAAACTTAGTAAAGTTCCACTTGATAAACTCTGTTCCAAGAACTCCTGGAGCTTTCTTTTTGAGATACTTGTAGAGGGGACTTGCATTGTCTCCATTTACATCTACTTTCGAGAAAATCGGGAAACTGACGTTGTAGTTGAGTGAGCAAAAGTTTTTGATTTCATTTTCATCACCAGGTTCTTGTGACCCAAACTGATTACAAGGAAAACCTAACACAACTAATTTATCATTAAAGGACTTGTAGAGTTTTTCCAAACCTTCATATTGAGGAGTAAAACCGCATTTACTGGCCACATTCACAATAAGCATTGTTTTATCCTTAAATTTTTCAAGGGTTGTGTTTTGCCCATCAATGGTAATGACAGGAATATCATAAATACTCTCTTTCATAGTTTCTCCTTAATTGATAAAGTTTAGCCCTCATTAATAAATTTGGGTATTAAAGAAAGATTGAGTAAAATAGTATGAGTCAACGTCGTGCTTCAAATGGTCGAAGATGTGAAGAGTGTAGAGTGAATGAAACTTATTGTGTTTGCCGCTATATCAAGCCTTTTCAAATCGAGACCAATGTTTCTTTGATTGTCCACGTGCGTGAGCTCAAACTCACTTCGAATACGGCCCAGTTCTGCCACAAAATGCTTCCTCACAATACGGAGATCTTTATTAGAGGTAAGGTCTATGAAGATTTTAAGAGCGAACCAGTGATGTCTAGAAGCGGTCTACCTCTCTTCCTTTATCCACATGAAGATGCTGTTGAACTCAATGAGGATTTCCGTTCTAAATATCCTGGCCCTTATCATCTCATTATTCCCGATGGAAACTGGTCTCAAGCGCGTAAAGTTCGCCAAAGAGAAGAAGCTTTTAAAAACATGATGACTGTAAAGCTTCCCCCGGGAATCACTGCTGAATATGGCCTTAGAAAAGCTCCGCAGCCAGAATGGGTATCGACCTATGAAGCTATGGCCTGGGCGCTTCATGCTCTGGAAGGTGGGGATGTCAAAGATCGCTTAATGACCTTTTTTAGAGCTTGGGTGAATCAAACTCAAAAACTACGTAGGGGAGAGTTTGAGCTGGTTTAAACCGCTCCTTTTCACTTCCTACTCATTGAGATATTCGTTGTGGCATTCCCAGAAAACAAGTTTTCTGGGAATGGTCGTTTGAAAGGTTGCAGTTAAGCAGCAAGGATATCAATTTGTTCTCTATCACAATGTTCTTTTAAGAGAGCTAGAGCTTCAGCATGGAGCTGACAAATACGCCCCTCTGAGAGGTTAACGACTTTAGAGATGTCGTAGAAATTTAAATCTTCATAGTATTTAAGTTGAATGATAATTCTCATCGTTCTTGGTAATTCATCCAGGACAACACTGAGAGTTTTTTTTAAAGAATAAATCTCAAACTCAGAAACATAATCTTTCTCAGCAATAGTTTCACCTTCAATATACTGCTTAATGGTGTCCCCTGATTCATATTGCTCCATACGAACCACATCTTTTGCCTTAAAGGGGAGAACCTTTTGAATTTCCTTGGTAGTAGGCACTCTTCCTAATTCAGAGGTTAAATTTCTTTTGGCTGCAAGGTATTGCTTTTGTTTATTTCTCTCACTTCTGGTCATCCAGTCTTGTTTTCTTAACTCATCAACGATTTCGCCTCTGATGCGAAACTCTGCATAGGTTTTAAATTGATTTTTCTTATCTTTCTTATACTTATTAAGGGCATCTATAAGACCGATTACACCTACCATAACTAAGTCTTCGAATTCCAGAACCTGATGGCACTGATAATGATAGTGCTTGGCCCAGTAGCGGATAGTAGGCATAAAATTTTTTATGATTTCCTGCCGAGAAGTGAATTGTGGGTTTAATTTAGTATCCAAGATGATCCCCCCTCTGAAAAGTAGGATCATTATGGCATACTATTTTACTCGGAGTTAGTGATGCCCAATTATTAATGACTTAGAGGTGAAGCACTTGAAAATCAATGACATCTAAGTGCCCAGTCTAGTTGGCAACGAGATCTAATTCGTATTCCTCTGACCATTCTTGAGCTTCTTTGGTTGTGAGCCACTGTGTGTACTCATCAAGCTCTAAGATTTCATCACGAAAAATAACAACTCGCCAGTTGGCCTGATCTTGATTGAGGGCAGGGCCATCGACATCTAAAAGGTTGTTCTGAACTTCCTGGGAAAGATCACTAAAGCACATATCGGCTTCAAGTCTTAAAATCTTTTTTCCCTTCATGATGTAGTAGTGTGGATGCATGATATACCCTCTTGGTAAATGCTTTTTGGAATCAATCATTGATTCCTTAATTAAATCGTTTCAAAAAAAATATAAGTTCACAAGTCATTTTGAAAATTCTTTGTATAAAAAATCATTCACTCAACTATCTTTTCTTAATGGCACCAGTGGTGACACTTAATCAGTTTCAACTTGGCCCTGAATGAGAGTTTATAGGGGCAAAACGAAGGAAAAAAGTTGGCATGCTTTTCGCTCTATAGATTTACAAGAACTCCTTCTCGGAGAGTTTAAAGAATCAGGAAGATTTTTTAAACGAGAGGAGAGACTAGAAAAGAAATACATTCACGGATGGCAAAACGGTTCACGGATGAACCACTCTTCTAGAACCTAGGGTCAGGATGACTATAGGAAGGTAGTGTTAGGATGACACTACCAAGGGCTAAGTAGCTAAAACATGGATGTAAAAACTGGCATGGAAGCTGCTCATAAGAGCACAAAGAGCTTATGGATTGGCACTTTGAAACCACAGACCACGGATGGATTTAAAAAAGGAGGATTTATGGATATGTCATTCGTTCTTATGGGTCTAGGTTTTATGATGCTTTCAAGCTTACTACTTCAACGGTTCTCCTATCGGAGAGTCCATGTAAAAGAAAAAATTAAATAAGCTTGTAATCCGTTAGAAGATCTTCGTAGAAAGCACCAAAGCGCTTTTCTTTATCCCAAAGGTGGATTTCAAGAATCCAGGCATTAGGAACAATTTGCATTTCACAGTCTTGTAGACTTCCACTGTAGTAGATGTGATGAGGGAAATCCCCGATACGATGCCCGTCTTGATCGATATTAAGAATCACATCGTGAGAAGCAGCTAAGTTTTTAGCGAACTCATAAAGTTCTGCACCCGACTTATAAGTGGTTTGCCAATAATCCCGAACTTCATTGAAAATGATTCGCTGAAGATCACAGATCTTTTTGTGTTCAAGGTTTGAACCTATAAAAAATGTTTCACCGAAGTCTGCTTCATGATCATTAATAATGGGGCCTATATCAATGAAGAAAATATCATTTTCTTGTAGAGTGTAGTCCTGAGATTTATCTTTGAAGTTAAGAAGAGTGTTGGGACCAAAGCGAAACTTTGGCGGGTGCCATTGTTTCTTGATCCCGTGCTTGTGGCATAAATCTTTATAAATGTTATGAGCATCGGCTTCAGTCATACCTGGTTTGATTTGATCTCTTATTTCATAGGCCAGTTTCTTTGCAAGATTTCTTGCTTCGATAAGTTTTGCTAGATCAAACTTTTCACCAAAATTCTGAACACTCATAATTCCTCTACAGAGAAGCTTTTACCAGATCACTTGCCCGTTTTCCGTCGAAGCGACCTTTAATCTGAGGTTGAAGTTCTTTCATAATAGAACCCATGTCCTTGGCACCTTTAGCCTTAATCTGGTTGATCATTTCGATAACTTCTGATTCTTCCAGGGCCTTAGGAAGGTATTCTTGAATGACAGCAAGTTCTTCTTTGATTTTAGCTAGGGCTTCCTCTTTTCCAGCATAAAGTTCCAGAGAGTCGGAAAGACGTTTAGCATGCGAAACCAATACACTCATTTCATCTGTTGGTTTAACGGCCGTATTGTTTTTAATAAATTCTGCTTTAAGCATTCTTAAAGCATCAAGGCGGGCCTGTTGTTTAGCCTTCATCGCCTCTTTTATGTCGTTATTTACTTTATCCATTAAGCTCATGGTTTGCTCCTTAGCGCTTCATATTTTCCATGGAGATTTGTAAGTCTAGATCGTCACTGTTTTTTAGGAATTGAAAGATACCCTGTAGATCATCGATTGATTTACTCTCAATTCTGAATTTTTCATCCATGTATTGAGATTTAACTTTAAAACCAGATTCCTTGATAAGACGGTTCACAGTCTTCTGGGCATCTTTATCAAAGCCCGCGCTCAGAGTAAGAGTCATTTTATACATGCGGTTACCAGTAGGTTCGATCTTTGATTCCTTCATTCCTTTGAAGCTAATACCTCGTTTACCCATATTGGTACGAAGAATATCAAGGAGAGTGCGCACTTTGGTTTCATCTTCTGCGCGCATTTCAATGACTTTTTCTTTTTCCTTATATTCGATCGAAGCATCAGAGCCTTTAAAGTCAAAACGACCATTCACAACTTTCATCGAATTACCAATAGCATTGGCAAGTTCCATCTCATTAACTTTTGACACTAAATCAAATGAAGCCATGTTTTTTACCTCTAATCCTTTAAAACTAAGTTATCACGGTGAATGGCCACTTTAGAATGGGCATCAGTAATGAGCAAGTTAATCTCTTCTGATTTTTTACCCTTAATAAGTTCCATTTCTTTATAACTAAATTCAGAAATCCCCACTGCGAGGATTTTATTTTTATACTTGATTGCAATCACATCCCCACGACGAAAAGTTCCATAAACTTTCTTAACGCCAATAGGTAAGAGGGATGTGTTCCCTTTAAGAATCGCCTGAGCGCAGCCTTCATCAACCACTAGCCATGACTCGTTCCTAACGAGAGTAGAAAGCCAGGACTTGCGACGGCTCTTCTGCTTCTCAGGCTTTCCTTTAAACAAAGTTCCACCTTCACCTTTGAGAAGTCGAGTTATAGGTGAGTTAATAAGAAAAGTTCCGACAATAACATCCACTCCGTTAGGGGTGAGTTTTCGCACGGCCTTGAGCTTGGTATCCATACCGCCTCGACCGACGTTGGTTTTAGCGGCAAACTTCACACCTGCAAAGTCATCCTGAAAATCGATCACTTCAAATCTCACAGCATCAGGCTCTTTAGGGTTTTTATTAAAGAGTCCATCAGCTTCTGTCAGTAGAATGAGTTTTTCTGCATCTGTGGCTTCTGTAATCATCACCGCTAATTGATCATTATCACCAACAGTAATTTCATCGAAGGAGACAGTATCATTCTCATTCACAATGGGAAGGATATGATTCTCTAAGAGTTGATTGATGGTATTGCGAATATTTAAAAAACGTTTTCTGTCCTTGAAATCTTCGTGAGTCACTAAAATCTGGGCACAGTGGAGTCCCAAATGAGAGAGCACTTCTACATAGGCCTTCATGAGCAGAGGTTGACCCAGGGCCGCTCGGGCCTGCTGATAGGAGATGTTCATCTTCTTTTCACTAGGACGGGTAATAAGAGTTCCCGAAGCATTAATAGCACCGGAACTGACGATGATGGGACTGTAGCCAAGAGAGTATAGGTTCTTTATCTCAAGGCACAGACGCTTGATCTTCTCCAGATCAACGCCTCCCTCGCTCTTGGTAACAGCAAGGGAGCCGAATTTAATGACAATTCTTTTCATATTAGAATGTCATCTCCGGGATTTCACCTTCGACGACTAAAGGAGCTTCTGTGAGCTTTTGAATTTCTTCTACGCTCACACCAGGAGCTCGCTCAAGAAGACGGAATTTACCATTTTCTAAGCGCATAACGGCCAGATCAGTGACCACA
>DATGND010000286.1:0-3579 GCA_035306925.1 Bacteriovoracaceae bacterium
CAAACATTTTAAAGAACTCATTCGTGAAGAAGCTTCATTTTCTAAATGGAGCCTATATGCAGTAACAGCACAAGGAGAAGTCCTTGCTTGCGATCTTGATCATATCGCCTTTCATAAAACAACCTTCTCCCTTAATGAAGACCCGACTCTTTTCTTTACCAATATTTCTATTCACACCAATGATGATGAGTCATTTCAATTCTTGAAGTTCACTCATTCCCGTCAGAACTGGATAAAGAACAGACTTAAAGTAAAAACCAAGGCTCACATGCTGGATCATTTCACTGATTTAAGTGATGCTAAAACTAAAAATAAGAGCTGGCACCATCCTGCGGTCACCCTGGCCACTATTGGGGCCTATCATGCTAATCTGACTGCCGGTTATGTTGACTTCAAAATCAGTAAAAATGGGCCAATTACAAAGTCTGATCCTATTTACCGTTTACATCTCGCTAATGGAAATTTTGAAGAGATCAAAAAAGAAGGGAATCCTGATCAGTTTGAAAGTGCCTGGAAACTGGCAGGTCTTGCTCAATGTAGCTTCGATAGAAAAGATGATGAAATGGGCTACCATCAACTTCAGATGAGTCAGAGCTTAATGCCTCAAAGTTCTTGGAAAAATATTTTGGAATTTTTCCAAATCGCTTGGGAATATAAATTCGTAAACAATAAAAAAGAGTTAAGTCTTATCTACGAAAGACTTAAGAAACTCGACATTCCAGAGATTCTAGAGGATCAAAAGAAGCTCATGATCTTTCGCTTTGAAAAAAGACTGGGGTTAATGAGCACTATTCGCCCTGAGGATCTATCCATTCCCATAAGAAATATATATGATATGGAGGCCAAAGCGAACCCTCTACTCTTCTTATCTTGGGCAAAAAACATTGCTCCAAGACTGGAGATTTTAGAGGTTTATTCCCCTCATTATTTAAAGGATATTTAACATGGGTTTACTTTATCCATTTCCTGTTTCAGAAGAAGAGACAGACTTTGTTAAAAAAGACTCTGATTCTATTACTCTAAAGTCCTATGGACTTCCTTATATCTTTTGGCTTTATGCAGTCTGTATTATTGGTGTGATCATCCTCATGTTTATTGGAATCAGAGGCCCTATCTTAAAGCTTATCTCTCTGGGAGATGAAACAGATGCTACTTTAGGATACGCCCTCCTCACTCTGATCGGGATATCTCCCATTGCTGTTCTTTCGTTTTTCTTCTATGAGAAAAGAATTATCGCCAGAAAAAATGAGATCAAACTTCAACATCGAGTTTTCTGGATTCCGGTATTCACTGAAAGCTTTAAAGTAGAATCCATGGACCAGTTCTCTATTGAAGTTCATATGGATTCACCTAATGTGGCCCGAATAAAATCAAAAGAAGGAACTCAGGGATTTCAAAATAAGGGTTATTTCATTCTTTGGTTAACAACTGATAAGAAAAATAAAATTCTTATTGATCGTCATTCAAGAAAAGTGGATCTGGAAAAACTAAGAAAACTTCTAGAACCTGTAATAAGCGCTTAATACCGTTCTTGCTCCAGAAAACTTAGGCTCAGGAGATTCAAAGTTTTCTGGAGTATCAAAGCCCATTAAACGAGTGTGATAAATTCCAAAACTTCCTTCAACACCCCATCTAGTTTGCACATCATAGGTTGCAGACATACCAAGACCTCCACCGTATCCTCCACCATTAACCCGAAACTTCGTTCCCCGGGCATAGTTAGCAAATGGAATACCTAGTGCCTGCATAAAAAAGTTAAGCTTTAACTTTCTTAATTCAAAAAGCATGTAGGAAACACCAAAACCTAATTCAATGGAACGATACTGCTCCTCACCTTTGGTGGCCCACATACCGGTGGTAAAAAGATTGGCCCCCCAACCGCTTTTAAAGTAAGTTTCACCCTTTAATTGATAGCCATACCAGTTAAAGGATTCATCAACATCGCTAGCTTTGGATTGAGATTGACTGGAGTAATTAACAAATCCCAGTGAGTAATGGGTATTGTAAGTCTCTTTCGTTAATTCATAGAACCTGGTGGCGGTAAAGCCTTGGTTCTGATCAAGTTCAAAACTAATATCACGGGCCTTAATATAGGCAATTTTTCCTGAGACCACGATGGGATAAACTCGATTATTATTACGGGGCACTTCTCCCACTGTAACCTTCTTTCCTCGAGAGACGTAACCGATAGGGGCCTGCATTTGCTGAGTGGAATAAATAATGGCCTTATCGCTGACCACAATAGCTTCTTGAGCTGCCCAGGAATTGGGGCAAATAAAAAGAGCTAGAAGTGCGATACCTCGTATAACCCCTGACGAAACTGTTTTACTCAAGAATGCGATATAATTAACCATAATAGGTAAATTTTAACCTGCTATCGGAAAAAAGAGGAGAGGAAAAAGTGGGCTAAATAAAATCGGCAGCAACACCGAAAAGCTAATGAGGAAGTGTAAAACATCAAGGATTTGATTATGAAAACCTTCAACTACTCTACTTTAATCTTACTGGCGACATTGACAGTGGCCTGTAACGAGAAAATCTCCCCTAAGATGCTTGATGCAAATCAATCAACGACAGTACCTCCAGTAATAGAGCCCGAAGAATATTACTTCAGGGTCGTTAACACTTCTCCGGCCATTAGAAAATTCCATCTCCATAAATCCGGTGTGGGAAACTACGACACTCCTTGTGAGATTAAGAGCACGAATAAGTTTTCGAGCAGTCTTTTCCGTGACCCGCAAAGAAAACATGAATTCGATATTTCCTGTATTTTTGAAGCTGAAGAATTGGCCATGCAACAAAACGGCTTTAACATAAAATTTGAGGCAAGTCCTAATACCTGTGAATTTGTGGGCTATGCTCCTTTTTCTTTTTACAACTTCAAACCAGGTAGCTCTACTGCCACCTATACAATCGTCAATTGCGGAGCAGGAGTTAATGACACTAATCTGGCGACTTCACCTGATGCAGGATTAAGACCTATCTCAGCTGATGGTGCTGTTGGATGTAACTTAATGGTCCTGGATGAAGGTTCGGCTGGAATAGCCAGTGAAGACGCAAAACCTTTTGCCCATCCCGGAGATGACGATCTGTTATGTCGATACGACTACTCTAAAACAGGTAATAACCGTCCAAATTGTGATATTGGAACAATCACTATTAATGAGGTTAATTTTGAAGTTAAACCACCTGAAAATGAGGGTGATCCTGAAATCATTATTGGAACTAGAGGTAGATCAAGAACTATTAAGTGTGGAGGCGAAATTAGCGCTTGTATCACTGGACCAATTAAGCAGGAAAATAAATCGGAAGGCGTAACAGCATTGATTTCAGTTTATGAAACAGTTAAGAATGAGCCCTTTTCTGCTGTAAGAGAATACTCCACACCTCCATCTGAATTTGGCCCTATGTATTATTCGAATTTTAGACGAAACTTAGCATCCCCTGATATCGATTTCGGTTTTCAGCCAAAGCCTGATAAACCAGGTTTTGTAAATTATGCTCTGTCCTTTGAAGGTTATACAAACTTTACCCCACTAGTTATGGAAAACTACGCGGCTGCAAAGTTTTTTAATGGTG
>DATGND010000287.1:0-2832 GCA_035306925.1 Bacteriovoracaceae bacterium
ACCCATAGTTCATAATCTAGGCGACAGCTTTGAGCACATTGACCGCGGTTAGCACTTCGCCCACCAATAGGTTCACTGGTAAAGCACTGTCCCGAATAAGCGACACAAAGAGCTCCATGAACAAATACTTCAAGCTCTTTATCTGTTTGAGAACGAATCAACTCTATTTCAGGAAGAGAGTTTTCCCGGCCTAGAACGAAGCGATCTATTTTAAGATCACTTAATAGTTCCATAGCATCAGCATTGGTTACGGTCATTTGAGTAGAAGCATGGATGCGTTGTTGAGGGGCCATTTCACGGATAATCTTAGCAAGGCCCAGATCCTGAACAATGAAAGCATCTGGTCCCATCGGAAGTATATTCTCTAAAACTTCACGAACCTTAGGAATTTCATTTTCAAAGATGACTACGTTGAAAGCGAGATTGACTTTGACCCCGTAAAGGTGGGCAAGATCAATCATCTCCTTTAAGTCATCAAAGGAAAAATCCTGACTTCTCCCACGGGCATTAAAATATGGAACTCCCATGTAAACGGCGTCTGCTCCATGATGGATAGCGGCCAGGAGCATATTCATGTCCCCTACAGGAAGCAATAATTCGGTCTTTTTCATGCCCTCAATTTAATGAAAATGCACCGTTCTGTATATGGGAGTATAAATTCTATCTAGAATTGACCTGTTCTGAGCAAAACTAAGGTGCAGGCTTCCTCTACTTGAATTCCCTTATCAGAAAGTTCTTTCATAAGCTCCGGATCAAAAGTCCCCGGATTTGAAATGACTCTTCGAGGAGAAAGTTCAATTAAATCTTTCATATGGGGTTTTAAGTGCTTAGGAGTCACGTAAAGAGTGACCGTATCAATATCCTTAAGGCCCTTTAAATCGGGGTAGCAAGGCTGTCCCTCAATTTCTTGATAAAGCGGATTCACTAATTCCACTTCATGATTAAATTCTTTCAGCATCTCAAGTGCCTTGTGGGCATATCGAGAAGGGGTGGGACTGGCCCCCAAAATGACAACTTTCATGTACAACTCCCATCATAAAGGTTTAAGATACTACCAAAGTGAGTTATCGCCATGGCATTATCAACTAAAACATTTTACGACTTAAATGACCTTAAAGCACATTTAAAAACCCATAAAAAAACTTTTTATCATTCTTCTCAAACCTCTACAGTGGTTCCTTATGACCGACTAGCTGGCCTTTTTGAAGAAGATATTGTGATCGGGGATCTTTCCAAACTTCCTTCCTCAATGGAGTTAACAAAGGAAAATAATCTCATCGTTCGCGGTCCGGTTTCCTGGCAAGATGCCCGTTCCTACTTAGTAGGTCATGGTAGAAACCTTATGACTTCTCCCACTGAGCAACTGGCCCTGGTTACTGCAGGGGTGGCCACAAGTTGTACTGGTGAGCGTTGTTTTAGTTTTGGAACAATGAGAAGTCAGGTAAAGCGTTTGAAATACCTTGACTTTAATGGTGAGGAAAAAGAGCTTAAGGCCAGTGATCCTTTTCCTTTTAATACTCCTCACCTTGCTAAATATCAGGAGCAATATCAAAAATACGCCACTCTAAAGAATGCTCCTTTTCCGCGTTTTGAAACGGCTACCGATCTAATGATTGGGACAGAAGGTCAACTGGGAATTGTAACAGAAGTAGAAATCACCACTACCCCGGACTTTGATATTAACTTTGTCTTTATTCTTCTTCCTCGTTGGGAAGATGATTTTAAACCTCATCTTGAAATCCATCAAAAAGTCCAATCTCTTCGAGAAAAACTGGTGAGTGTGGAGCTTCTTGATAGTAATTGCATGAACTATCTTAAAGATGATGAGAAGCTTGGAAATAATCAGGATGTGATTTTCTTAGAGATTCGCTCAGAGCACTTTGAAGATGTTTATGAGAACTTCCTTTCAGGCCTTGAACTCACCAGTATTGAACAGGTTTTTGAAATCACCCCCAATAAATTTCACCATATTCGCGCAGCCGTTCCTCGCGCCATCTTTGAAGTGAACTCTCAAATGGGTGTGGTCAAAAAAGGAACTGACGTTCAGGTTCATGAGAATAAGTTTGCTGAACTCCTCTCCTTTTACAGAGAGGCCAAAGACCTGGGTATACGTTACTGCCTTTTCGGGCATTTTGGAGATGCTCACCTGCATTTTAATTATATGCCCTCAAAAGAAGATGCTCATAAATGCGATGAGGTATTCGTTAAGCTTTATGACCAAGTTCTTGAGTGGCAAGGCTCTCCTTTTGCCGAACATGGGATTGGCCTTTTAAAGCAGCCTTATATCAAAAAATTCTACTCTGATGATGTGCGCGCGACCTTCAAAGAGTTAAAAGAAATTGCTGATCCTCATAACCAGTTTTTTCCGATTGGTTTTATGAGCGCAAAACTTTAGATCAAAAAAAGGGAGGCCATTGCCTCCCTAAAAATAAGTATTAAAATAAAATATCAAAACGAATGATTTCAAGAGTCAACTGATTTATTTTCTCTAGGCCTGCATCCTCAGGATCTCCTGAGATTTTTGCAGATGCAAAAGTAATGGATGGGTTATATGAAATATTCTTTAAGCCCCATGATTCTAAGTTAATTCTCTTACCAAATTTAAGATAGAAAGCAGTAAAGTCATAATCAAACTCATCCTTACCCGAAGAATCTTTCGTTTCCTCTTCAAACTTACCTGAAGAGATAACTCCTTGGATCCACCACGAGTTAAAGACATCCTGGTTAAAATTATATCCAAGACCAATTCCTATCTCTGTAGATCTTTCTTTATTTTTAATTTTCTCCCTTGTGGCTGTCTTTATTTCCGTATCACTGTACTCATTACTAATA
>DATGND010000288.1:0-2531 GCA_035306925.1 Bacteriovoracaceae bacterium
TGGCTTCGAGTTTTCAGGTGTTTACAGAAGTGAGGAGGAAAAAAATGCACGTTTTGTCTAAGGTACTATTAATAATTTCCAATTCTTGCCGATAAGCATTTAAAATCAGATGTATGTTCCAAGGAGAATAAACATGACAAAGGCTGATCTCATTGCTGTGATCGAAAAACAGGCCAATCTTCCACATCATCAAGCAGAGAAAATTGTGAATATCTGCTTTGATAGTATGATTCAGGCCCTCTTTGATGATGAGAGAATTGAAATCCGTGGGTTTGGTTCTTTTGCTAACAGAAATTATAAGGCTTACGAAGGAAGAAACCCGAAGACGGGAAAAGTCGTTAAAGTAAGTCCGAAGAAAGTTCCATTCTTTAAGGTTGGGAAAGAGCTTAAAGAAATGGTGGATGAAGGTAAAGATAAGTACGTTATCAGAGAAGCTTAATTTAAAGGGGGAGTGTTCTCTCCCTTTATTCCAGTTAGCCTAGCTACCTCTAATTAATCTAAAGATTGTCGTGTTGGGTAAGATATCTTCAACAATTTGCTTAAAAATAATGTATATAAAGTAGTTTTAAGCGTGCTTATGAACCCTATTTGGAGCGTATGAAGAAAAATATTTTAGTCGTCGAAGATGATAACTCAATAAGAGAACTTCTGGTCGAGTTCCTTGAGAGCGAAGGTTACGCTGTTGATAGTGCTCATAATGGCCAGGAGGGGATTAATCTTCTTAAAGAGAAGACTCCTGATCTTATTCTGGTAGATCTTATGATGCCTGTAATGGATGGCTATGCGTTTCGAACCGAACAACTAAAGCACGAAACATGGAAGAATATTCCAACTGTCGTAATGTCTGCTGAGACCAATGCCCGCGAAAAAATGAAAAAATTCAATGTCACTGCATTTCTTAGTAAGCCAGTTGAACTGGACACAATCCTACAAACTGTAGAAAGGTTCTCTTAATCATGTACAAACTTTTTGGTATCCCTAACTGTGATACGGTGAAGAAAGCTCGCCGTTTCCTAGAACTTCAAGGAATTGGAGTTAATTTTATTGATTTTAAAAAGCAACCACCTACGGAAAAAGATATTTTACGCTGGAAAGAAGCCTTTGGTGGTATGCCTGTAAATAAGAAAGGTCAAACTTATAGAAAATATAAGGATCAATTTGAGTCTTTAAGTGAGAAAGAACAAATTCTTTTTCTTAAAGATCATTCTTCTATGATCAAAAGACCGGTTCTCGAAAATGACGATGGAGCAGTTTTATCCTTTGGCTTTGACGAAGAAAGCTACAAAACTATTATTTCTTAGTGTAAGATGGGAGGGTTGAAAAAAGGACCCTCCTGCTATGACTATCGCTAAAATTCAAAAGTACCTCGAAGAAGTTTCTCTTTTACAAAACGCTAGTGCTCTTGCCCATTGGGACATGGAAACAATGATGCCATCCGAAGGGATTGAGGCACGTGCAAAACTATTATCTTACCTTGGCAGTAAGTCTCATACTTTGGTGACATCAAAAAAATATAAGACACTGCTTGATAATGCTAAAAAATCAAAACTCACTTCCCTGGAAAAGAAGATGCTCAAAGAGCTTCTTTGGGACTACGATTTAAATAATGCTCTTCCGGCCAAGCACGTGGAAGAAATTTCCCTGGCCTCTACGACTGCTCATCATGTGTGGGCACAGGCCCGTAAGAATAATGATTGGGATGCTTTCTTTCCTCATCTGCAAAAACTTATTGATCTTAAAAAGCGTGAAGCTTCCTACTATAAGGCCAAGACTCCTTACGATGCCCTCATTAGACAATTCGACAAGAACTTTACCGTGGAAGATATCACTCAGATCTTCTCTGAACTAAGAAGGGGTCTTACGAAGCTTGCTAAAAAAGTAAATGAAGACGGTCGCTTTGTTAAAGTTAAAGATCTGGCGTCCCCATTTGCTATTGAGCCTCAGGTGGAACTTTCAAAATATATCACTGGAGTTTTTGGGTTACCTGCGACTCAATCCCGTCTGGATATTTCTGTTCACCCATTCAGTACAACGATAGCTCCTAAAGATTTTAGAATTACGACTCGTTATAATGAAAAGGACTTAGACTCTTTCGGTTCAACCATGCACGAAGTAGGTCATGCTCTTTACGAAGCAGGACTACCGAGAGATCAGTGGAATGGTTTACCTCTGGCAGAAGCAGCAAGTCTTTCAGTTCATGAATCTCAATCTCGTTTCTGGGAGAACATCATTGGAAGGTCAGCAGAGTTCTGCTCATTTATTCATCCTAAAATGAAAGAGCTATTCCCTACACAGATGAAGGGAGTGGGCCCCGAAAAATTATTCTTAATTATGAATAAATCTGTTCCTAATCTTATTCGTGTTGAATCCTGTGAACTCTATTACAACCTTCATGTTATTATCCGCTTTGAAATTGAAAAGATGATTTTCAATGAGGAAATGGATGCCTTTGATATTCCTTATATGTGGAATGAGCTTTATGAAAAATACTTAGGAGTAAGACCTAAAACTGTTGCAGAAGGGGCCATGCA
>DATGND010000289.1:0-4241 GCA_035306925.1 Bacteriovoracaceae bacterium
ACTGCTTTGATTCGGCCGCTGAAATGCGAGCAAGAATTAAAATGGTTGTAAGAGACTGGGATAGATATTTCTCCCCTGATCGTACTCTATTTAATCTCATCTCAGATATTGATAAAGGAACTAATGCAAGAATGGATAACCCTTTGGGGATAGAAATTCCTGGAGATGGAGACGCTGTGAATTCTCTCAATGACTTTGATGACTGGGATGATTTCCTCAGAATGGAAAGAACTCCGGGGCCAATTACCAGTTCTACTATCTGGTCACCGGCCAAGGGATTCCACCATCCTGATAACTTTCCACAATTTACTGGTGCAAAAAAACCGATCGAAGAATAAAAAAATCCCCTCTTACGAGGGGATTTTTTTATTTAAGATTCCATATAATTTTTAATTTTATAATTTTTTGCCATCCACCAGAAGACCACTGCAAAGAGGGCCATCAGGACTGCAAAGAATAAGAAATATCCAGAAGAAGCTACCGGGAAGAAATTAATCTCGGACACGTAAGCTGTAATCAAGTTTCCAAAGAATACTGTTAATAACCAAATGGACATAATAGATGACTTCATTGAACGTGGTGCCTGAGTATAAGCAAACTCAAGTCCTGTAATAGAAATCATCACCTCCGCCATGGTGATAACAAGATATGGGAAGAACTGCCACATAACATTGATCTTATCATCAGAAGCATCCATCCAAATTTGAATCATTCCAATAATTAGAAATGAAATGGCACCCACAAACATCCCCCAGGTCATACGACGAAGCGGAGTCATCTGAACCCCCATCTTCTCAAAGAAGGGATAAACGATTAAAGAGAAGAAAGGAATAAGTCCCATCACCATAATCGGGTTCCAAGCGGCAATCTGACTCGCTGAAAACTGTACTCCCATAAAGACCAGATCCATGTTCATGGCCTGAATCACCCAGCTAGAACCATGCTGATCAAAAAGGGCCCAGAACACAGAGATCGCAGCAAAGAGCTTGGCAATATCAAAGACCGCCCTCACCGCTTCAATTTGCTCCTGAGAATGATCTTTAATGGCCCCATCTAAAAACTTCATGCCACTTGTTCTGGATGAATTATGTTTAAAGGCCGAAAGAACAACCGGAATCAGTCCATGACCATCAGACTTTGTAGGAGGAACGTGCACAAACTGCTTTCTTCCTAACCAGAAAATAAACGTTGCAATGAACATCAGGATGCCAGGAATCCCGAAAGCAACAGATGGTCCGAATTTATCCAGAGTCCAAGGAGTGATCAGTGTTGAAAAGAAGGAACCGAAGTTAATCATGAAATAGAACAGCTCATAAATCTTTTTCAAAAGATGCTGCTGATTAGCTTTAAACTGATCTCCAACGTGAGCAGATACGCAAGGCTTAATACCACCGGAACCTAGAGCAATAAGCCCTAGCCCAACATATAACCCATACTCTGTCTCCCAAATGGCAAGTACCGCATGGCCTACACAGTAAATAAGAGAAAGGTAAAGAATCGTCTTATATTTTCCCCAGATACGATCTGAAATCCAGGCCCCTAAAAGCGGAGTCAGGTAACAAGCACCCGCAAAAAGATGGTAAACGGAAGTGGCCTTGGCCTCTTGAAACAGCAGAACCTGAATCATAAAGACTGTTAGAATGGAGCGCATTCCGTAATAGCTGTAACGCTCGCAGGCCTCATTACCTACAATGTACTTAATTTGAGGTGGAAACTTATTGTTATCTGTATTCGTTGTTGCAGTCATTTTTATCCTCAGTGCTAAAGTTTAACTGTAACACTGAGAAATTTAATATGACAACTTTATGATCTAACTAACTTATCTTTCATTAGAATCATCCCCTGAAAACTTGTTTTCTGGGGATGCCATAACGAAAATCTTAAAGTAATAGAAAAACTCACTGATTGAGGCGTGAGCAAGATGCTTTCAGTTCTATCCTAACTATTGTTCTCTTCATCACTTTCAGAGAATTTAAAAGGCTTAGGTCTTTTATTACCACCAAGTTTTTTTACTTTAGGTCCCGAAGCTTCTGTTCCTTCTTTCTCCCAATGCTTAAACCAAGTGTCTCCCTTACCTCGAGGAGCTTTCTCCTCTCTTTCCTTCTGTATCTTTTCAACCTCTTCTTTCTTTTTGAGTCGAACTTGAGGTTTGAAGGATTCATTTTTACCAGTGAAGGTATTCTTCTCATGAGCACTGATATCGATGGTCACATCTCCGGTGAGGCGAGTTTGACAGCTTAGACGCTCCTTAGTGATATGAAAAACATTTCCAAGAAGTCGCAATTCTTCAAAGTTTTGAGGGGTAAGATTCTCCTCTCCTTCTTTAACGACAATTATGCAATCGCTGCAAGTAGCACAGCCTCCACAGCTTGATTTTATTTTCTTTCCAGAAGCCTTGAGCTGGGAAAGAAGTGAATCCTCTCCGTTGAAATCCAAAACTTCACCGGAGGGTAATAAGGTAACTTTATAATCACTCATATAACTTTCTTAATCTGATGTTCTATTGTTTCCAAAATTTTTGACTTAAATGGCTTAAGCATAAAACCTAAGTCCACACTCACCTGTGCTTCGTTATCCAAGAAATGAATCTTCGCTTCAAACCCACTGCCTTTAGCTTTCATTAAACATTCGGCATCGTTTTTATCTACTTGTGCTTTAACACCAAATTTAGCAATCACTTCAGGAATAAGATCACAGGCCTTTTCATAAGCGACTTTCTTGTCAGTAATATTTTGATAAGGGACTTTTAAATCCATAGTCTTTCCTACTTGGTTCCGGTTGATCCGAACCCACCTGCTTTGCGGGCCGTTTCATTTAAATCTGAACTCTGTACGTATTTTGCCTGAAGAACAGGAGCGATCACTAGTTGGGCAATTCTTAACCCATGCTCTATTTCAAAATCCTCGCTACCAAAGTTTCCGACAATTATGTTCACCTCTCCTCGATAATCTGAATCGATCGTTCCAGGAGCGTTGACCACAAGAAGTGGAGACTTAAGAGAAAGACCAGAGCGAGGACGCACTTGAATCTCATATCCCGCAGGGATTTCCATAGCTAAGCCGGTCGGAACGAGAACTCGCTGACCAGGCTTAACAATCATAGACTTCTTACCCGGAAGACTTGCTCTAATATCAGCACCAGCTGCTTGTTCTGTAGCATAAAAGGGAAGATCAAACTCTGGATCAAAATGATCCAGAGTTTTAACTTTTACTTCAACCATATTACTTAGCTTCCTTCTTAGCAATCGGAGCGATGGCCTTGATAGAAAGCTTGATTTTTCCGAAACGGTCTACTTCAAGAACTTTTACTTCTACAGTTTGACCTTCAGTCAGATACTCATTCACATCAGCAACGCGCTCATCAGCGATTTCTGAAACGTGAACAAGACCAGCAAGACCTGGAACGATATCAACAAAGGCACCGTATTCTTTAATAGTAACAACAGTCCCTTTATAGATAGCGCCGATCTTTGGACCATTAAGTTGAAGTTCAGCAAGAGTGATCACTTCATCAATCTTGTCTGTGTCAACACCAAGAACTTTTACTGTACCATCTTCTGTTACATCCATGGTGACACTGTAATTTTCCTGAAGGGCCTTAATATTTTTTCCACCAGGTCCAATGAGAGCACCAATTTTATCTGGAGCAATCTTGAAAGACTTAATTTGTGGAACACCTGCTTTGAAGGTAGGTCTGTGAGTAGAAATCGTCTTCGCCATTTCACCTAGAATATGAAGACGGGCCTCTTTGGCCTGCGCAAGAGCTTTTCTGAAGATCTCTTCCGAAATACCAGCAATTTTCATATCCATCTGGATCGCTGTAATACCATTGGCAGTACCAGCAAGTTTAAAATCCATATCTCCCAGGTGATCTTCATCTCCCAGAATGTCAGTTAGGATCTTATAGTTATCCCCTTCTTTAACCAGACCCATAGCGATCCCTGCAACAGGGCCAACAAGAGGAACACCAGCATCCATGAGGGCCATTGAACCAGAACATACTGAACCCATGGAAGAAGAACCGTTAGATTCTAAAACTTCACAGGCAACACGTACTGTATATGGGAATTCTTCTTGAGAAGGCATAGCTTTTTTAAGAGCGCGCTCAGCAAGGTTTCCGTGACCAATTTCACGACGACCAACACCTCTATAACCTTTGGCTTCCCCTACAGAAAACGGAGGCATAGCATAGTGAAGATAGAATTTATCATAAGCAACGCCGAAGATTGAGTCAGACATCTG
>DATGND010000290.1:0-9705 GCA_035306925.1 Bacteriovoracaceae bacterium
CGCTGTTGAAAGACGTATTAAAGAGTGTGAGGCTGCTGGGATTCCTCTCTATATCGATGACATAAAAAAATTTTATAATATAGATAGTCCGGTAAGTGACCCTTCTCAAGGGGTAGCTGATTTAATGGAATCCATTTCTCAGGATAATCCTATGGGTGAAGCCGAGGAAATAATGGCCGAACAAAAGCTCCAAGGATTAGACAATTCTAAACCAAACCCCATCTTAGATAGGCCCTATCAGCGATCGGCTCCTGATTTGGAAAGAATATCTTACGGTTTTGCTCTCTTATCAGATATCAATATGGATACTTTCCTTACATTTACTAAGAATAAGTTTCTTCAAGGACAGTCGGTGGTTGTTGAATTCCTTATTCCTCAAAGCTTTATGATGAGTGCAGATATTTCTTACTGCCATCACTTTGCCATGAGAAGCCGGATTATCTCTTCAAGCCGTCCCGATTACCGGGTCCAAGGTAAGTTCAGCTATACCTTCACCGGCGAACGGGATAATCTGAGAAACTTTTTAAAGTCTATTGAACCAGATATTCCTGAGGCCAAAAAAAGAAAGAATCAAGACGACTCCATTATTTAAGTCTATAATAATGGAATGAAAAAATTTCTTAATCCTCCCATTTCAACGGCCTTAGTGGGGCTGTTCTTTTTACTACTATTAGTCTTGGCCCTTTTCGCTGAGGTTTTTGAATCAAGAACCCCCGAAATTGATCTGGCCCAAATCTATGCTAACCCCATACCTATTGCTGAACTTCAAAGACTACAGAAACTAACTCTCACTAATAAGTATGGAAGCTTCGAAATGATTAATACGAACTCTGAAGGAGAATTAAATGGACCTTGGCAGCTTATTTCTCCTCAAACTCAAAGAGTAAGAAGCGAGTTCATTACAAAGATCATAGAGAACCTCAATATCCTAAGGGTCAGGAGTATTCATCGTTACGAGCCGATAAATATCACTAGCTTTTCTTTGGATAATCCTAATCTCTCAATGCTTTTTTCAACTTCTAAGAATAAGGATTATGAAATCAAGCTAGGTCTTATTAATCCCATTGATAATTCTGCTTATCTCTCTATTTCCAGTCAGGATCAAATTTATCAAATTGATCCTTTAGAGATGGCCCTTGAAACCTACGACCTATCCCAGATTGTTGAGGCCCGCATTCTTGCTATCAATTGGGAGGGAGTTAAAGAACTAGAAATTCTTGAAAATGGAAACTCAAAACTTCACATCAAACAAAATGATGGAATCTGGAGTGACACCCAAGATGAAAAAATTTCCATGGAAAAATTTGAAAATTTTCAGGCCCAGATTGATGAGATGAAATCCGGCTCAATTCTTGAAAACCTGTCAGCAGATCAAGTTAAGCATTTTCAGGAGCTGATGACTAAGAATTCCTGGGAACTGAAATTCATCTTCAATGATAGAGTCAGAAACTACTATCTAACAGAAGTAAAAAAGAATTTACCTGGTATGGGTAAGCAATTTAATGGGCTATTTCTTTTTAGTAATGATGAAATGAAATCGTTTTCAGTGATCAAGAAAGATCAGCTCAAATTTTTACAGACAACTTTAAGAAACCTAAAATAAAAAAAGGCCCTGATTCAGGGCCTTTTTTATAGATAACTCTTAATAGAATTACTTAATTTCTTTGTGAAGAGTGTGACGACGAAGATGTGGGTTATACTTCTTAAGCTCAAGACGCTCTGGAGTCGTTTTCTTGTTCTTAGTAGTTGTATAACGAGAAGGAGAAGCTCCTTCTTTTCTAGCTTCTGTACATTCTAACGTTACAATTACGCGTGGTCCCTTAGCAGCCATAATATCCTCTCAATTCTAATTAATTTTTCAGTTTGTTTACTTAAAAGTCACAATAATATAGACTAAGCGCAATCATAATACAAGCATTTACTTGATAATAGGGGTCAAATGCAACGAGTTAATATAAAAAACTGGAACTACGCACAGTACCAATTAGGCAATTTAATGGCCATGATTAGCTTTGGCGCAGCGCCTTCAGATAATGAACAAGACTTTCAAATGCAATATTTTGTAACGGTTTTAGAGAACGAACGCTTGGAAAAATTCCAAAAAGAGTTCTCTTCTCTCAATGAGGCCTGTCTCTATATCAATGAGAAATACGGTGATTGGGAATTTAAAGATCTCTCAGTTAAAGGATCAGGCTGCTCAAGCTGTGCTGCTCACTAAAATCAGGAAATAACTGATCTAATCGATTACTATTAAAAACATCTTTCATCGATTCCCTGTTAAACTTGCGCCCATCTTCTAAAAGCCCTTTTCTTACCTTCATCCCATTTTCCAGTTCGAAGGCCGGGGTCTCTCCCCAAAGCCATTGCCAATCCCGAAGGTCATTAAAGCTTTTTTGAATCTCATTTAAAGATAAGAGTGAGCCGTCGAGCTCCTGCACAACTGCTTTAAAATAATGAGTGATAATTTCAATCACATCATTGATCTCAACTCCTGGGTATTTTTGCGAAAGACTGATAACTTTGGAACGAACAGAAGCAATGGACTTACTGTCTTTGGGGACAAGCGAATGCTTTAAGGCTTCTTCCAAAGCATCCAAATCTGAATTCACCAGGAAGGTGCCGTGATGAAAAGAACCCATCTTTGTTTGCTTAAAGGCCGAACCAGAAATTTTCTTTTGATCCAGCCATAGATCATGGCGAGAGGAAATCTCTAAATGAATATCGGCCTTTGAAAATGCTTCTTTTAAAAGAAGAGCGTGTTTCATTCGATCAATCATGGGATCGGGAGTGATAAAACTAAAATTTAAATTTCCTTCATCATGATAGACGCATCCCCCTCCTGACTGTCTTCTGACTAGCCAAATATCATTTTCTACCAGGTACTTTAAATTGGTTTCAATCCATGGGTTCTGAAATCGTCCCAACACCACACAAGGTCGGTTAACATAAAGTAAAAGAACCGGTAAATGAGCGGAATATCGAAGAAAATAATCTTCAATGGCCAGATTTATAAAGGGATTCTTAAAAGGAGAAAGAACAACATTCATTGGGCCAGTATACTAAAATTGAGAAAGTTACCCAAGGACTAATGTTTGATCTTTTTTATTCCGACAGGTCTTTTATGAAGTCTCTTCTCATCTTTTCAGTTTTCTTTTTTTCTATCCACTCATTTGCTAAATGCTATGAGTTTGAATTGATCGGTGAGGCCGAGATCAAAGGCGATCATATCGCCTATTCTGTCGCAAAAGAAACTCAGTCAGAGGTTAATCTTAAAATTTCTCTGGAAGATCAAAGTCATTTTGCTCCTTATATTAATCGTTGGAGTAAAGCACGAGTAGTACTGAATAGTCCTGAACTCAACTTCAAAACCAAGGTTTTAAAAGTTTATGGAGTGGAATACGAGACACCTGATCCACTCAATATGATGACTTTAAAAAACATAAAAAGGCTTAAGGAGGTACAATGTCCAAAAGACTAACACTCCTTCTAGGCCTTTCATTTTCTCTTTCGACTTTAGCCGCTAATCATATGGTCGTCATCGGTGGCGGAGGCGAGCCCCAAAGAGATTTTACCATTTTTGATCATGAGCTACAAAACGCTACTAACTTTGTTCAAAGAACTAATTGGGAAACACGAATTACCTTCAATGGTGGACATGCCAAAACAGAGAAAATTGCAGAAAGGTTTGCGGCTAAATCACGAGGTAAAAATACAGATTTTACACCTCAAACTTACGAAGCCATTATTGCTGAATACGAAAGAAAAATTAACTCTGGTCAAATTAAAAGTGGAGACCAGTTAGTCTTAATGATTAGTTCCCATGGTAGTCAAAGAATGGGAAATCAGAAAACTCACAATGTTTCAACATCTGCTTATCAGAAACAAGGTCTCACCGATTACAATACTCTGGGGGGCTCTCCTACGGTTTCTCTGGATCAACTTGAAAGGCTCACTAAGTTAGCGCAGTCTAAAGGAATTAAACTCGGAATCCTTGATTTTTCTTGCCACTCAGGGGTCACACAAAAACTTGCCAACTCTAATACCTGTATCATTAGCAGTACGGGACCTGAGCATTTTGCCTGGGGAGGAACTCCTCATACTTTCTCTGCCAAATTTACAGAGAATATGCGCCGAGGAAGAAATCTTGAAGAGGTGTTCTTAGAGGCCATGAAGAAAAAGAAAGATACTTCATTTCCCATGATCTCTTCTTCTATTGGAAAAGAAATTCAGGATATTATGTACCCCCTCATCTCTCCTTATCTGCATGATACAAGAAGTGAAATTACCATTAATAAGATGAAACAGTTTTATAATGACCGCTACGCTCTAGATCGCTGTGAGAATCTAAATGATGATTATAAGACTCTTGTGAATTTTACCTATGATATTGAAAATATCACTTCAAAAGTAAATTACTCAAAACTCAGGAATCTTCTCACTGAGTATCAACAGCTTCAAAAAGGTATTATTCATAACCTCAATTATTTAAACTCTAGAATTAATTCGCGAACCAAGAAAGATTACTGTGATGTCTCAAGTGGTATTAGATACTGCTTTAAATACACAGAGCTTGAAGTTCTTAACTTAGAAGTAGATAAGTTAATGGATATGGTAAGAGAGCAAATAAAGTCAGCGTCGGCCAGTCAAAAACCACGACTAGAAAGTAGTTTAAAGATTTATCAAAACCTAAAAAAAGAAAAAGAAAATCTTCTTAAAGATCAACGTATCAGAACTGCTCACCAATTCTGGGACCAGTCCCAACAATTAAAGAAAACAAAAGATCTTGCAAATCAGATTGCTGATGAGGCTCAATTGGCCTACTACAACACCTACCAGTCTCTTAAAAGACAAGAATCTAGCAGAAATCCATGTGCTGATATAAAGCTCTAGCTTTCTTTTTTACCTAAGAAGCAAGGATGCCCAAAAAGACACTTTTCATTAATTGTTTTGGCCACTGATTCAGGAACCATTTTCTCCCAACCCGGCTCATTGTTAACAATCATGGAAAGTACTTTCGAAGAGTAGATATGTAATAAATCTTTTTTCGGGTTGCTGATATCCTGGATTTGGTTCATCCCTTTCAGGTGATCGTATAGATGCTTAAACTCTTCTGGAACAGCAAGATTATCCATTGTTTCAAGCTGCCCTTCCTCTGATTTAAAAGGATAAACAAAGACTCTTACACCCTGACGGAAAAGTTGCCCAAGGGCCGCAAGAATTCCTCCCTCAGAGTTAGAATACTGCTCCGTAAAGATCTGCTGGAAGTTATAGATTCCTAGGACTAAACCAAGATTAGGAATCTTAAAACGAGCAAAGTAATTTGAAAGCTTATAGTACTGAGGATAATTGGTAATCAGTACTTTTTGTCCTAAGGCACATAAAAGATCCACTCTCGCGAGAAAGTCTTCATGGGCCATATTCCCCTCTTCTTTAAGGGTGGACATGGTGATCTCAGAGATGGCAACAATATCCCTCTCTGGCTTACCAATCACTCGGGCAAAATCAGTAACTCCCGTCTTAATCATATCAAAACTAACAAGTGTAGGTGGCCTGTAAGAGCCTCTAACCACTACGAGATTTTGCTTATAAAGAACATCACTTGGTAAAACCACTTCCCCTCTTTCATCAAACATAATGGCATCTGTCATACCTTGCTGAAGAAGAAAGAGATTCATCAGACGGTTATCAATTTTTTCAAAGGCCTTACCTGAGAATTTAATAAAGTCTATTTCAATACGTGATGAATCAAGATGATCAAGAAGCGAGAGAATAAAAGCTTCCGGATAACGATGCAGAAAGAAAGCAGCATAAATCAGGTTTACACCAATGATCCCTATAGCATCCTGTTGAAGGATATTCTGAGGATCAAGCATTCTGACATGAATAATAACTTCGCTGACTTCACTTTCAGGAGCATCTTGAAAGCGCACTCCCATCCAACCATGGGATTCGTTAGTTCTTTGGAAATTAAGAGCTGCCACAGTATTGGCAAAAGCAAAAAACTGATGATCTTTACCTCGAGTGGAACCTAATCGTGTCTGTAGCAGATTAAACTCTTTATTGAGCATGCGCTTGAGTCTATTTTCACAAACATATCTTCCTGACTCTTCTCTGCCATAAATCTCATCTGAAAAAGTCATATCATAAGCAGAAATGGTTTTAGCAATCGAACCACTGGCCCCACCTGCCTGAAAAAAATGGCGTGCCACTTCTTGACCGGCACCTATCTCTGATAGAGTTCCGTAAAAACGCCTTCCCAGGTTAATTTTGAGAGCTTTCTGCCTAACTGAAAGAGGTCCTTCCATATATCATTTTCCTTAACAGCTTGATAACACGCCTAGTTTATTAAATTTATCCCCTTTTGAGGAGAAAAAATGCCTTTTACTCCGGTTTATGGGGCATAATTAAAAAGAGAGTCATTCCGATGAGGTATGCTCAAGGAGGTCACCATGACTATTCTTTTTGTAACGGCCCTTATGTGTTTTGCCGTGTTTTCTTTAAAAATGAGGAAACCCTCTTATCAGAAGGTTCCCATCAAGTACAAAGTTAAGCCAGATACTTACTAATCGCTTCACCTAAATCTTTTGAAGTTCCTTGGGCCTGAAGTTTTGTAAGAACATTTTTTACAAGCTTCTGGCGCTCAGGATCAAGCTTATTAAGCACAGCAAAGGCACCAGCTACACGAGTAGCGACTTGCGGATTAAACTTATCAATCTTCGCTAATCTCTCCCCTAAGAACTCATAACCTGAGCCATCTTTTTGGTGGAAACCAACAAGGTTAGTTCTACCAAATTGCACATAGAGCGCACGAAGATAGTTTGGTACTTCATTTTTAAATTTGGGATCAACTTCAAGTTTTTTAAGTGTATCAAGAACAACTTCAGCACTCGAGTAAGCAGCCAGACTTGAGAACCACTTAATCATCACTAGTGAGTCATCTCCCCACTTCTGATAGAAGGCCTTAACTTGTGGATGATCAACTCCTGCCCCAAGCTTAATGTATTGAGAAAGAGCAAAGATCTCTTCAGTCATATTGGTGGCTTTGTTGTAATGATCATCAAGAAGTTTGAGAGCTTCATCCTTCTTGGTCTTAATCATGTAGCTCAAACATTGGTTTTTAAGAGCACGCTCTCCAAAGGCCTTTGGAGTTAATTCAAACTTTTTAGCTCCTGACAGTTCAGTGTAAGTCATCTTAAACCAATCATAAAAAGCTTCTCCCATTTTTCTACCTAAGTTCTGCAAAACTAAAGCGAGGCTTTCGTAATCAGGATGATTGCGAAGGCTAGAAAGATGATTCAAGCTTGGTAGCTCAAGAAGATATGACTTAAAGGAAAGATCAATACTATGATCTTTTAAAATATTCATCATCGCTGTCGTAAATGATGAATCAAGATCATTTTTAAGTTCTTTATTATCTAGGTAATAATCATACTCAGCATTAAAGATTGATTCATAAACTTTTTGAGTGGCTTCATAACGGCAATAAGAATCTTCATCCTTGGCCATTAAAGTAAGAAGATCATTCTGAGAGTATTCATAATCAACGATCACAGGTGCTGAAAAACCACGGTTGAGAGAAAGGATTGTTTCTGGAGTGGCATCAAATTCAAAACTCTCTTTCATTTTAGTAAGCTCAAGCTTATGTTCTGTTTGTTTTCCTTCGCCTACTAGTCCAATAACAAATGGCATATGAAGAACATTAGTTTCTTCCACATCCCAGGATGTTTTTGGATAAACTTGTTCAATATCCAGTTTTAATTTTCCATTCTCAAAATTTGATTTAACTTTTAAAGTTGGAGTTCCCGCACGGGAATACCAGTTTTTAAACTGAGTAAGATCTCGTCCAGAAGCCACTTCCATCGCTTTAACAAAGTCTTCGGTAGTAGCGGCCGTCCCATCATTAACTCTGAAATACTCATCCATCCCCTTACGAAAGTTTTCTTTTCCAATAAGAGTTTGAACCATACGAATAATCTCAGCTCCCTTCTCATAAACTGTTGCCGTATAGAAGTTATTGATCTCAACAAACTTCCAAGGCTTAATCGGGTGAGCAAGCGGGCCAGCATCTTCAGTGAATTGGAATTCTTTTAGACGGCGAACATCCTCAATGCGTTTTACTGCACGAGAAAGCATATCACTTGAAAACTCCTGATCGCGGAAAACAGTGAGACCTTCTTTAAGAGTTAGCTGGAACCAATCACGACATGTCACGCGGTTTCCTGTCCAGTTATGAAAATACTCATGTCCAATAACAGATTCGATTCCCTGGAAATCTGCATCTGTTGCCGTTTTCTCATCGGCCAGAGTATAAGTGGAGTTAAAAATATTAAGACCTTTATTCTCCATGGCACCGAAGTTAAAAGAATCAACGGCCACAATCATGTAAATATCAAGATCATATTCAAGGCCAAAAGTATCTTCATCCCACTTCATGGATTTTTTAAGAGATTCCATAGCGTGTGGAGTTTTAAAAAGGTTGCCCTTATCTACATAGATTTCAAGATCAACTTTTCTTCCACTCATCGTGGTGAAAGTGTCACGGGCCACATCAAAATCTCCAGCAACCATCGCAAAAAGATAGCTTGGTTTTTTAAACGGATCTTCCCACTTCACCCAATGACGATTATCAGGAAGGTCTCCTGAACCGATACGGTTACCATTGGAAAGAAGGAACGGGTATTTCGTCTTATCAGCAATCATCTTTGTCGTGTATGTTGCCATAACATCTGGACGATCTAGAAAGTAAGTGATCTTTCTAAATCCTTCTGGCTCACACTGAGTACAGAACTGATCTCCAGATTTGTAAAAACCTTCAAGGGCCTTATTATTAACCGGATCAATTTTAACTTTTGTTACAACCGTAAAAGATTCTTTATCTGTGTTGAAACTAAGTTCAGTATCAGTCACTTGATATTCTGAAGAAGAAAGTTCTTTCCCATCAAGAGATACCGAAAGTAACTCCATATTTTCACCCATTAATGTCACAGGATGTGGATTTTGTGACTTAGGGTTAACACTCATTTTTAAAGTAGATGTAACAAATGTGTGAGTCTCATAGATATCTACTTCTAAATCAATAGTTTCTACTGTGTAATGATTTGGTTTATAGTCTTTTAGATAAATGGTTTTTGCTTCCATTATTTTTCTCCTGTGATTGTCACTTCATAGCCGGAGTGAGCACGAATATTGATAACCGAATTTTCAAATATTAAATATTGTCCCTTAATCCCTTGTAGGACTCCTGAAATCTCTGGGTTTTTATCAAGGCCCACAGACTTAACTTTTTCCGGATAATTAAGAACCGGATAAGTTATGTTGACCTCTTCCTGATCAAGCACTTCAAAGGAGAACTCTGCTAATTCTCCAGCTGCTTTTTCCAATAATTCTTTCGCTTGTTCTTTGAGGTCTAACTCCTCAGAACTTCCTTTAAGCATCTTTCGCCAATCAGTCTTATCATTGACGTATTTTTTAAAAATCGTTTCAACCTTTCCAGAAGTCACTCGATCTTTCACGCGAAGAATGGCCAGGGCCTGAGTAGCTCCTTGGTCAATCCAACGGGTAGGAATCTGACTTTCACGAGTGATACCAACTTTCAAGCCACTGGAGTTAGCAAGATAAACAATGTGAGGCTGAAAACAGTGTGTAAGGGCCCATTCAGGCTCGCGACAAGTTCCTTTATCATAGTGGCAGGTCTCAGGCTTCAGA
>DATGND010000291.1:0-6822 GCA_035306925.1 Bacteriovoracaceae bacterium
TTGTTGCCAAAGATCTTACTCGGGCCCTTTCAGAGCATGAACAAAAAGTCATTGCCGGTCTTCAATATTCTCTCAGTGATAAAATCAATCTTATTTTTGATTATGGGTTTCTTTACAACCGTGCCTACAATAAAAAATTTACGTGGGCCGCAGCTACTCAACTCACCCTTTTTAAAGATTTCTACGTGAGAGGTGGACTCTTTGAAGATCAAATCCTCAACTTCAAGGGTTACTCCTGGGGAGCTTCATGGGTTGGTCCTCGTCTAGGAGTAGAGTTTGCTCAAAAGTTTTCCGAGCAAACTAGTAAAGGAAGTTATATCTACTCTGGAGAAACATTAGTTGACTCAAGTCTTTCCTTTTTCCTTACCTTCTAAGGTTTTTTTGAATATGGTCGATAATTTGTTATGGCCATCATTTCAAATATTTCCAAGGAAGCTAAAGAAAAGCGAGAGAACGATGTTGTACTTCAACACAAGTACAATAATCGCATTACTATTACTCGCCATGGAAAAGAAGCTTTCGACAATGGTGAATATGCCATTGCTCTAAGTCGCTATAAGGAATATCTGGAAACTGTTTCTGAGGTAAAGGAAGCCGGGACCGATATCTACTCTCTGCGACCCAGTCACTTTGATCCGGAAAAAGACCTCACCGAAATGCTGATGATCTCTCAAATATACTTGGAGCTCGCCCGCATTTATGATGCTGTCCCTAAGTATAAAGACGAACTCCATAAGTCATTAGATCAGTTTCTGAACTTCACCATTAACCAGCCGTACCAAGTTATTAATTCAGAAATTTTAAGAAAACATATTAAGCGAGGAAAATTTAGAAACTACGATACTTTTCGCGATTACTATCAACAAATCGCGATCCAGTCTAAAAAGTGCTATATCGTGACTTTTTCTCTAGGTAATGATCATCCTGTTACCCAGGAATACCGATTGTTTAAAGAATGGCTTCTGGATTTTCCTTTGGGCCAAGAACTGGTTCGGCTTTACTACCTCCATAGTTCCGTTCTTGTTGAGCGTTGGGGCAAGGGCCAGTGTATGCATTTTATCGGTAAGTACTTTTTGGCCCCCCTACTAACCTTGTTTTCAAAAACCATCTTGAGACGTATAGTTAAATAATGTTAATCCTCTCGCAAATTCTTCTCAAAAGCTGGTTTAAAAGCCTGCTCACAGCAGTCATTGTTCTCTTTTTACTTATTACCACTGCTGATCTGATTAACGGATTTCTGCAAGGAAAAGACTTTTCCCAAATACTTCTAGAATATGCCCTAAAGATGCCGGACTTAATGGGAAAGATGTTTCCCATTTGTTGTCTCATTGCTTCCCTCTTTTCTCTAAATAATCTTAAAGGGCATTCAGAATTAATCGCCATTTTAGCCGCCGGCTATTCTTACCAGCGAATCTATACTCTGATTGCTGGTTGTGCTCTTGTTGTTGTTTTTGTTCAATTCATTAACCTTGGTTATGTTGAACCTTATGCTAATAAGGTGAAGCGACAAGAAATCACTAAAAGCCGAGATTCAGAAGGTCGCTACCTCACTCGTAGTTCCATTGAAGGTGGAAAGTTTTGGTATAAAACCAGCAAGTACTTTGCCTCTTTTACTTTTTTTGACCGTAAATCCCTTTCTCTCAATGATTTTGAGATTTATTATTTTACACCAGAGAATCTAGGCTCAAAGATTATTCAAAGTAAAAAAGCCACTTATCAACCCGACTCTCAAAAGTGGCTACTAACTGAAGCCCGTGAAATTCACTCCCTTAACCAGCTATCTTTCCCCGTGCAAAATGATATTGGCGATATGCTCCTTAGTCTTCAGGAAGTACCAGAAGATTTTGGGGAGTTTGAGGCCGATTTAACGACCCTCAGCTTTGTAGGGCTTTACCGCTTTGTCAGCAGGCTAGCTAAAACTGACTTAAATATCAGTGAGTATGAAATCATTCTGTGGAATAAGGTTTTTCTGAGCATTACCTGTCTTATTTTTGCTCTTATTCCTGTTTCCACAATTTTTAACCCCAACCGCCGTTCTTCCTCATTTGGGAAAAACGTTGCTTTTACCCTGCTAACTACTGTTATTTTTTGGGTCCTTTATACCTCTGCGGTTGCCCTTGGAAACTCAGGTAATCTTCCTCCGCTAGTGGCCACTGGAATTATCCCCATTATTTTGCTTAGCTATGTGGTGATTACCTTCTTAAAGAACAGGAAACTCTCGTTTTAAAATCCCCTTGCCCATGCTATAAGGAGCCTATGAAAATAGAAAATTATATTCTTACTGGAAAAAAACTTCCTATAGTTACATATCCCGATCCCATACTCTCTAAGGTCGCTGAACCAGTGACTCAATTTGATGAGTCTTTAAAAGAGCTGGTAAGAGATATGCTTTATACTATGTATCAAGCTCCTGGTATTGGATTAGCTGCTCCGCAAATCGGAAAGTCTTTAAGACTATTTGTGATCGATGTTAACTATGATCGTGAACTGATTAAAAACGCCGATGGAAAAGCTGAGTATCAATTCTCAAATCTTGAGCCGATGGTTTTCATAAATCCGATTATTACAGGTACTTCTGGCACCACTACTTATGAAGAGGGCTGTCTTTCTGTTCCTGGAGTCTATGAAGAAGTAAAACGCTTTGAAAGCATCAATGTGAAATACCAGGACCTTGAAGGCAATGAACGAGAGATCAATGCCGATGAACTGCTTTCTATTTGTTTACAACATGAAAATGATCACCTGGATGGAATCGTTTTTATCGAGCGCCTCAGTAACCTCAAAAAAAATTTCTATAAAAAGAAAATGATAAAAGAGAAGGTGAGATGAAATTAAAACTCGCTTTTTTTGGAACTCCGGATTTTTCAGTACCCGCTCTTGAGATGCTTCACCATCACCCCGATGTAGAATTAGCAATGGTGATCTCCATGCCAGATCGTCCTGCTGGTCGAGGAATGGAATTAAAATCTCCAGAAGTTATTGAATACGCTAAAAAGCATAAGATCCCTTACTTTCAAACTGAAAACATTAATAAGGAAGAAGAATTCCTAAAAAAACTTGAAGATATGAAACTTGATGCCATGGTGGTTCTGGCCTTTGCTCAGTTTCTTGGCTCTCGTCTTTTAAACATGAGCCGCTTAGGATGTTTTAACATCCACACTTCTATTCTTCCTAAGTATAGAGGTGCCGCACCTATTCAGTATGCTCTTCTTAATGGTGATACAGAAACCGGTGTTTCTATTCAGAAGATGGTGAAGAAAATGGATGCAGGAGATCTGGTTCATTTTCACACTGTTAAAATTCAAGACAATGAAACTGGCGGACAACTCTATACCCGTTTAAAGTTTCAAGCTGCTTTGGCCCTCAATGATTTTCTTCTTAAAGTTAAAGAAAACAAAATTACATATACTCCACAAGATGAGTCTCAGGTGAGCTTTGCTCCCACCCTCAAAAAAGAAGATGGCTTCCTGGACTTTGCTAATCAAACAGCTACAGAAATTTTAAATCGTATTCGTGCGCTTGATCCGTGGCCTGGAACCTACTGCTTTTTGAATGGTAAAAGGCTTAAAGTCTTAAAGGCACAAATTTATCACCATCAGATTCCCGCTGGAAAAATAAAAAATGATATGGGTTCTCTTGTAGTTGGTACAAAAGATAAAACTCTTCATCTGCAAGAAGTTCAGCTGGAAGGGAAAAAGGCCTGTTCAGACAAAGAATTACTTAACGGTCTGAAAGGCGAACTTGAACTGAAAAATTAAGGAAGTAATTATGACAACAGTGTCTCCAAGCTTATTGTCAGCAGATTTCTTAGATTTAAGAAGTGAAATCGAGCGCCTTAATGAGGTTGAAGATATCTGGCTTCACCTTGATATTATGGATTCGCACTTTGTGCCCAACTTAACGTTTGGTGAAGTTGTAGTTAAAAATTTAAAACATATTACTGAGCATAAACTTGATGCGCACTTCATGGTGACTAACCCTGATTTCTTTATTGATAACTTTAAAGATGTGGGACTTCACAATTTTACCTTTCATTGGGAAGCAGTTACCCACCATGATCGTTTTATTCAAAAGGCAAAAGAGATCTATCCTAGTGTGGGAATTTCTCTTAATCCTTCTACTCCTGTTTCTGTTATTCCTGAGTATATCCTTGCTAAAATTGACCTCATTCTCATTATGAGTGTGAACCCTGGTTTTGGTGGACAGAAGTTTATTCCGGAAGTTACCAGCAAAGTAGAAGCTTTATCCGCATTAAAAAAGAAACTCGGCTTAGATTTTGTTATTCAAGTTGATGGCGGTGTAACTGATCAAACTGCACCTGGCCTCATTCAAGCTGGTGCCAATAACTTAGTTGCCGGCTCTTATGTTTTTTCACATCCACAAAAAGATTACGCTCAAAGAATTGAATCTCTTCGTTAAAGGTAAATTATGTCAGTAAAAGTTTTTGAATTAAATGGAACAAACCTCACTTTAGATGATCTTGCTATTATTGCTAATGCAGGACCTGGCGAAGTTGAACTAAAAATTGAAACCAAGGCATGGGAACGTATGCATGCTTCCCGTCAGGTAGTGCTTGATATCGTAAAAAAAGGAAAGCCTGTCTATGGTATCAACACTGGATTTGGAGCTCTTGCTTCTAAGCAAATTGCTGAAAGTGATCTTGCTCAACTTCAGTACAATCTTATTCGTTCACATTGCACTGGTGTCGGTAAGCCTTTTTCACGTGAGATTACCCGTGCCATTATGCTTGCTCGTGCCAACTGCCTTATTCAAGGTTTCTCCGGTGTAACACCTGAAACCATTGCTCTTCTTTTTGATTTTATCAACCACGACATCAATCCGGTTATTCCAGAAAAAGGTTCAGTGGGTGCTTCTGGGGACCTCGCTCCTCTATCACACGTAGCACTTGCTCTGATCGGAGAAGGTGAAGTTGTTTATCAAGGAAAAGTTGTTCCATCTCATGAAGCCATTAAGGCCATTGGTAAGACTCCTGCGGTTCTGGGAGCTAAAGATGGTCTTGCTCTGATTAATGGTACCTCTGTGATGCTTGCCCTTGGGGCCTTAGCTCTTAAAAAAGCTAAGAATCTCATGAAACAAGCTGATATCAACGCCGCTCTTACTTTAGATGCCGTTCGTGGAACAGCTGCAGCTTATGATATTCGTATCTCTCAATTAAAGCCGCAACCAGGTCAGCTTGATGTTTCTAACAACTTATTAAAACTCATTGCCGGCTCTGAAATTGTTACTTCTCACAAAGACGATGGTAAGGTTCAAGATCCTTATTCACTTCGTTGTATTCCTCAGGTTCATGGAGCTTGCCGACAAACTTTAAGACATGCTGAAGAAGTTCTATCCATTGAGTTAAACTCTGTAACAGATAACCCATTAGTGTTTATTGAGTCGGGAGATGTGATCTCCGGAGGAAACTTCCACGGTGAAGCGCTGGCCCTTTGTATGGATTATCTAGCAATGGGATTAAGTGAGATTTGTAACATTGCTGAACGTCGAGTGGAGAAAATGATGAACCCATCTTTCTCTGACCTTCCAGCTTTTCTTACAAAGAACTCAGGTCTTAATTCAGGGCTTATGATTGCCCACGTGACTATTGCAGCGCTGGCTTCTGAGAACAAATATCTTTGTCACCCAGCTTCGGTAGACTCTATTCCAACTTCAACAGATAAGGAAGATCACGTTTCCATGGGTGTAACAGCTGGACGTAAACTTCATGAAGTTATTAGTAACCTCGAACACGGTCTTGCAATAGAACTTCTGTGTAATTCTCAAGGATTGGATTTCCTACGTCCGCTTAAGACCTCACCTGTCCTAGAGAAAGTACACGCTCTTATTCGTAAGCATGTCGCAGTTATTGAAGATGACAGAACTTTCCATCAAGATATTCAGGCACTAGCTGACCTGATTATCAGTGAAGAGATCGTTAAAACTGTTGAACAAGAAATTGGTACACTAGCATAAGGAAATATTATGAAAAAAGAAATTCCTCTTCCACCTACTGGAACACAACTTACATGTAAGGGCTGGCACCAGGAAGCAGCTCTTCGTTGTTTATTAAATAACCTACACCCTGAAGTAGCTGAAGATCGCGACAACCTCATTGTTTACGGAGGAAATGGTCAAGCAGCTCGAAATCATAAGGCGCTTTTTGACCTGATTGATACACTTAAAAATCTTGAAAATGATGAAACACTCATAGTGCAATCTGGAAAGCCTGTTGCTGTTTTTCCTTCAAACCCGCAGGGGCCACGAGTATTACTCGCAAACTCCAACCTAGTTCCTAAATGGGCCACTTGGGATCACTTCAACAAATTAAAAGATGAAGGATTAATGATGTATGGCCAGATGACGGCCGGGTCTTGGATCTACATCGGCTCTCAAGGAATTGTTCAAGGTACATATGAAACATTCATGGCCGCTGGTAAAAAACACTTCAATCAAGACAATCTCAAAGGTCGTCTTGTTCTTACAGGTGGTATCGGAGGTATGGGTGGAGCTCAACCACTGGCGGTGAAAATGGCAGATGGTGTATGTCTTTGCTGTGACGTTGATCCATCAAGAATTCAAAAACGTCTTGATACTAAATACCTTGATGTATTAGCTCCTAACTTTGATGAAGCGATTCGCCTTGCTCTTAAAGCAAAAGAAGAAGGAGTTGCTACTTCCATTGGTGTCGTTGGTAATGCTGCTGATTTCTTCCGTTATGTTTACGATAAAGGAATTGTTCCTGATCTTGTAACAGACCAAACTTCTGCGCACGACCCTCTTAATGGTTATGTGCCAGATGGTATGACTCTGGAAGAAGCTGTG
>DATGND010000292.1:0-2004 GCA_035306925.1 Bacteriovoracaceae bacterium
AGAGTTTCAATCAACTCATTTTTAAATACATTCGCCGATTCATTCGCCGCATTTTCAAGTTCAGAACGTAAGTTTGAAAAATCAAAACTTACACTTACTTCCTGCAGTTCTTCATCCGTAATAGGAATCAGTCCACCGGTCACAAATCCAATTGTTCCCCCCATCGCTACATAGGCCAGGGAATCCATCTGAGTTTCTTTCATTCTATCAACGGTATTTCGACCAAACTCAGAAATACTATTCTTAACTTTATTAAGATTTGAACGGGCCTTTGATTCAACGGAATCCAGGTTAGATTCAATCGATTCAAGTCCTGATTCATAAGTAGAAGAAGTTGAAGTTGTCGCAGACCTTTCTCTGAAGCTTTCTGTTGCATCAATGACGTTATCTTTTGCCTCTTCTGTTTTACGAGATAACCTATCTTTGAATTGCTCTGAGGAAGTTTTTATCTGATCTTTCAAGTCACGCCCTCGAGAACGAACTTTTTCAATTCCTCTTTCACTTTGCTCCACTAACTGCTGTGTTCGAGATCTTACCCCTTGAGAAATATCTTCTACTTTATGGCCAAGCTCTTCCTTGGTTCTACTCATCCTATCTCGATACTCCCGATAAGTTGTCCTACCCTGAGTTCGAAGGTATTGTTCATAACTTTCTCCCCCATTATCCATCAGTAAAAGAGTTCCCAAAGCAAGAAAAGAAGTTCCTACTGGATTATTCTTCATATAATTGAAGGTCTCTCTTGGATTACCCCGATAAGGAGAAAAAACTGCATTATCGATTATTTGACCAGGAGAAAGACGCTCTTTAAGCTGATCCACCTTACTGTCCAACCTATCTAGATCCCGGGAGATTTCTTTTCTCAACGTCTCTGAAGATTTAGTGTCGTTTAAATTCATGATACCTCCCCTCAAGTCGATTCTTCATTTCTTTCAAGGCTCCGATCGAATGATTAGGTATAAGATTGTCAGCTTCCATTTTGGATTTACCAGAATTAACCATTGAAAATCCGATCACAAAACATACCGCAGCTACAATGAGAGCACTGGCCCAAAGTGGAAGGAAGAGATTGATCGCAAAAACAGCGGCTGCGGCCAGAACATGAGCTGCTACCAGCATGATGACTCCTCCAGAAACAATAGAGCCCATTCCTGTTTTAACTTCTGAAGCTTTTTCTGAAAGCTCTGTTTTAACTAACTCTCCTTCTTTGCGATAAATTCTTGTTACATCATCAAAAATTTCTCGCGCAGAATCTTTCCAACTATGACTAAGGTCTGCTCTTCCATTGAAAGAAGTATTTTTAGACCTTTCAAATTCATTTAGATCATACTCATTCATATCCCTCCCCCCTTATTAATGAAGACTTCTTGATTTTTTTTCTACGAACTGCCTCTTACTTAATCTTCCAGCGATAAGACCCAGGAGATAAGAAGATGAGAACATCAGTAGTGGGTGTCTATTTGATTGATCCTTAACATAATTGAAGAAGACTTTTGGATCACTCTCTGAAAGTCTAGAACCAGACTCCTCTAGAAATGTACTTGCTTCTCTAAACCAGCCACATACAACTCGCGAAGCATTTTGGGTCTGTGCTTCCTGAGTTGAGAGTTCCTTACAAGCAGCTTCACAACCAGTTCTCAATGCTTCTATGAAGGGATTAACTTCATCGCGATACTTATGAAGAATTTGTGTAAAAGGAGTGATGCCTTTCCTACCCAACTCAATAAGATTCTCTCTATTGAGTGCTTCTTTTAAATGGGGCAATTTGGTTTCTTCCTTACTACGTGAATCTTCCTGATACCCCTTATTCTCGTCCATAGGTCCCTCCTCAAAAATGTCTCAAAGAATAAAGTTTGCAATTTTAAGACCAAAGGATGTCAATTTTTTTGACAGAGCTGTATAGAGTTTAATCAGTTCCGATTCTTCATTTCTATTTAATTCCGCTACTTATTACCAAGTAGATTTGGCATCTTGTGTGCAATCTAAACTAAAAACATCAATTTCTTT
>DATGND010000293.1:0-2691 GCA_035306925.1 Bacteriovoracaceae bacterium
TCTTCTTCGCTCTATCAAGCAAGTTCGCCCAGATGTTTTAGTAAGTATTGGTACCGTTCATTGGATCAGACGTATCATGAGGGATTCATTCTCTCACGTAAAAATTCATATCTCCCTTGATCCGGTAGGGGGGCGCACTCACTACATTTATAAAGATCTTGAGAGGGAATCTAAGGAGTTTACTCCTGTCGAAGTGAGTATGGATACTCCAAGTGCCATTCTCTTTACTTCAGGAGGAACGGGGATTCCTAAGGGTGTAATTTACACTCATGGGATACTTCATGCTCAGACGGAGAGCTTACAAAAAATCTTTAATCTTGATCACACTAAAACTGATGTTCCGGGCTTTGCACTCTTTGCTCTTTTTACTCTTGCGATGGGGATGACTTCAGTTATACCTGATATGGACCCCACTAAGCCTGCACAGTGTGATCCAAAAAAAATTGTAACCAACATTGTACAAAATCAGGCCACCTTTGTAGCAGGAAGCCCTGCGATCTGGAAGCGAGTAGGAGAGTATTGTCTAAAACATAATATTACTCTTCCATCTGTTAAGCAGGTGGTGATGTTTGGGGCCCCTGTGCGTCTTGAGCTGCATAAGATGTTTGAACAGATTCTTCCTTTCGGCGATACCTATACCCCTTATGGGGCCACAGAATTTCTTCCGGTGGCCGTGATCTCTGGTCATGAGATCATTCATCTTCATCAAGAGAAAATGAAAAATGGTTACGGGGTCTGCTTAGGGAAGGCCGTACCAGAAGTTGAAATCAGAATTGCTAAAACTTCGGATATTCCAGAGAGTCATCTTCATGATCTAGGAAGAAATCAGCGAGGAGAAATTGTGGTCACTGGACCGCAGGTGACTCCCGGTTACTTTGAGATGAGTGAAGAAACTGCTAAGGCAAAAATTCAAATGGGACCAACTCTCTGGCACCGAATGGGGGATCTTGGTTTTATTGATTCCCAAAATAATCTGTGGTTTTTAGGACGAAAAGCTCATCGGGTGGAACTTGAAAATGAAACGCTTTATTCCATTAGTGTAGAAAGCTTTTATAATGAGCATCCGGAAGTTAATCGAAGTGCTCTAGTTAAACTTGAGCGGGATGGCGTGGTCAGTGCAGGTATTGTGATTGAGCGAAAAGATCGAGCGGTAGAAGCAAATCCTTCTTTTTTTCATGATCTTTCTCAGATCACTCTCAAAAACAAGCTAGAGGGAAAAATCAGTGAGATTTTTCTTTACCCCAGTTTTCCAGTAGATGTACGACACAATATTAAAATTGATCGACAAAAGCTCTCTCTATGGGCCAGTGAGAGGAAGGGGGAGAAAATTTGATATTACTCCTTCCAAGTATTAATATCTAAGCACCGTTTTATACCCTCGTTATTTGTAAAGGAAAGATGTCATGTCTGATGAAACTCAAGTTTGTCCAAAATGTAGTTCACCATATGCGTATCAGGATCAACTTCTTTGGATTTGTCCTGAATGTGCCCATGAATGGAGTCTTAATGCTGAAGCCGAAGCTGAAGAAGCTGCTACTGAGCAATTTCTTGATGCCAATGGAGTGAAGCTCGAGTCAGGTGATACCGTTAGAGTGATCAAAGATTTAAAAGTAGGTAATGGGACTATTAAATCCGGGACTAAAGTGAAGTCTATTCGTCTTCTTGATGAGCCTGTCAATGGGCATGATATCTCATGCAGAATTGATGGTTTTGGTTCTGTTTATCTTAAATGCTCTGTTGTTAGAAAAGATTAATTCTTTAGTGACCTGTCTTTACCGGCAGGTCACCATTTCCATGGAACTTTTCTTGCATCCTTTTTGGATAGTGAGGAAGGGGCATGGAACTTGAAAAAACAAAGTGGGTTAAATTAGCTTATTTTTTAACTCTTCTTGCGTTAGGTCTTTATCTTATTTCCCCTTTTCTTACTCCTATCATCTTCGGTGCCACTATTTCTCTGGCCCTTTATCCGCTTCATAAAAAGTTTCTTGCCAAAAACATTTCTAAAAAACTTAGTGCCGGGCTTCTTGCCTTCGGTTTTACTTTTCTGATTTCTATTCCTTTCACGTTCTTTGCGGCGAGGGGAAGCTTGATTGTCTCTGATCAGATTCAGCGTTTACAGCGGGATTCTCGCTTTAAAGAGCAAGAAGTCTCATCAATCATAAAAATTGTTAAAGGGCAGATTACCTCTTGGGTGGAAACCTATTCAGATAAGTTTGGTTTTCCGATTCAACTCACTGATGATCAGTTTAATGTTTATGCCCAAAAAGCATCCAATTATCTTTTGACCTTCTTTCAAAATCTGGCCACGTCTCTTCCTACGATATTTTTGTTTTTATTACTGATGATTATTAGCATCTACTCTTTTTTGAAAAACTCTGCAGCTATTCGTTCCTTCTTCCAGGAAATTTTGGGACTTAACGATGAAAAAATGAATGAGCTCTCCCGCAAGTTTATTAATGGTTCACGTCAGGTTTATCTGACGAATCTTATCACCGGATCTGTGCAATCTTTTGTGGTGGCCTTAGCAAGTTCGATTTTGGGGATCTTTGAGTTTTTCCTAGTCTTTTTCATTACTCTTATTTTGTCTTTCATTCCGGTGATTGGAGCAGCTCCTGTGGCCTTTGTGATTGGTATTTATGCGTTCTTTCAAGGTGAAATGATTCAAGCAATTATTATGCTGGTGGTGGGAGG
>DATGND010000294.1:0-3270 GCA_035306925.1 Bacteriovoracaceae bacterium
CGAAGAGTTTGGATGCTTAGGAGTATAGGAAATATTGATTCCATAGTGCGATCCAATCATGGGAGTGATAACAAATCCCCCTGACATATTTTTATGAATTAAAAGAGAGAAGCAATGTAGTAACAAAAGGAAGTAGTTTCATGGTACCTCCACCTGGTTATTCTCTAAACTTTAATATGAATGGAATTTTTATAAGGGAGGGTGGAAAATTCTTATAGTAATATGCTTAATTTCTAGACAGCTCAAACACCTAAATTAACAGGGTTTTCATCGTAGCTAAAGATTACTTCCTTAAATCTTTAGATGAGAATCGGAATTATTTTCGATTTCTGTACAGTCTGTTCATGGGTCGCTGCTTATCGGAGTGCGGTTAAGGAGTTATACTATAACCGTGAAACGTCGAACTCTACTCAAATATTTTACCCTGGCCCCTTTAACCCTTATAGGGTTACGTTTTCTCTTAAAATCAAATCCTCTTCCTAAGGCATCTGAGATGATTAAAAAAAGTGCAAATATAGATCTTCATTGGCCCACTCAAGACCCTTTTCTTTTCTGTGCTCATCACTTTGACCACTACCCAGCAGGAAATGAAAACTTGGGACTTAATCCTAGTCATTTTGTTGGAAGAAACATGGGCTCTGACTTTGAAGCAAAAGATGGATTCAGGCTTTATCATGGGGAAGAAATTCCAGGGTTCCCTGTACATCCTCACCGCGGCTTTGAAACTATTACGATAGTACGAAAGGGGTTTGCTGATCATGCTGACTCTCTAGGAGCTGCCGGACGCTACGGAGAAGGTGATGTGCAATGGATGACCGCTGGCTCTGGTGTTCAACATTCAGAAATGTTTCCGCTCCTTCATCAGGATAAAGAAAATACTTTAGAACTCTTTCAGATCTGGCTTAACCTTCCTAAGAAAAATAAACTGGTCCCTCCTGATTTTAAAATGCTGTGGAGTGAGAGTATTCCAAAGATTAAATTAGATAAGGGAGAGGTCTCCATTATCAGTGGTGAATACGGAGACACGACATTTTATGAGGCTCCACAAAATAGTTGGGCCGCTGATCCTGATCACCAAGTGAATATTTTATTAGTGAAGCTGGATAAGGGAGGCACATTTAAATACCCTGCCAAAAAGAATTTAAATCGTTCACTCTACTTCTTTAATAGCACAAGTGCCAAGCTCAATGATGAAACAATCAGTGGTAAGAAGGCGCTCTTTTTGGATTCCGATGGGGAGATTCTTATTAGTGCTACTGATAGTTCTGAATTTGTGATTCTTGAAGGGAAGCCTATTAATGAATCAGTTGTCCAATATGGCCCTTTTGTCATGAACAGTCGTGAAGAAATCATGCAAACCATTAGGGACTATCAGCTGACAAACTTTGGTGGCTGGAAATGGCAGAGAAATGATATGATTCATGGGCCAGATATCAAGCGATTTGCCAAATATCCGGATGGAAGGATTGATCGTCCGAAAGTGTAGTAAGAAAGGATGAGTATGAAATTAGTTGATGTTGAAAATTGGAACCGCAAAGAGCACTATGAGTTCTTCTCAAGCTTTACTAATCCTCAGTTAAATATTGTAGCAGAAGTTGATTGCACTAAGGCCTATCAAGAAGCCAAATTAAAAAAACATTCGTTCTTCGCTAGCTATCTTCATAAATCAATGATGGCAATAAACTCTATTAAAGAGTTTCGTTACCGCATTGTGGATGAGAAGGTTTATGAATTTGATATCATTCATGCAGGTTCAACCTTTGCTAGAGATGATGGAACTTTTGCTTTTGGATATGTTCCTTATTCCCCAGACTTTGAAGTCTTTGTTGAATCCATAAAAAAAGAAATCTCTCTTGTAAAAAACTCAACTGGTCTTCGTTTGGGAGTTGAGGAAGGAATGCATGATCTTATTCGGCATACGACTCTTCCCTGGATTCATTTCACTGGCATTATGCATCCTTCTAAATATGATAAACGGGATTCTGTTCCAAAGATTGCCTTCGGTAAGATAGTTGAGAAAGAAAATAAGTTTTATCTTCCCGTTTCCATAGAGGCCCATCATGGGTTGATAGATGGGTATCATGTCTCTCTTTACTTTGATAAATTTCAACGTCTTTTAAACAGCTGAGAAATACAAAAGGTAATTGACTATTTAAGAAATTGAAGAATTTAGTTTTGCTTAATGATCAACTCTCTATTTGATCTTTAAAATAGGAGGGTGATGAATGCTAATATCTTAGGTCTTCTATTATGTATTCTCGGCCCTCTAAGTTTGTACTTAGTCTCAGGTCTTGCCCATCGCCGTTTAAAAGTTTCAGCGATCAGGGCTTCACAACACCTCTGGTTTATCTTCACTGTTAAATCCGTTCTGGCCTACTTCCTTTATTACTTTGACATGTTTTATTTTTACCCCCTGACTTGGGTTTATCCCATGTTTCTTATTAAAGTCTATCCGCGAGAACAGAAGTGGTGGGGACTTTGTTTAATGTGTGGAGTCTGTTCTCTTTTTATGCCAAATCAGGAGTGGGCCCTGGCCTTAAACATTCTTCCTTTTGCCATTGGACCAAGTTATCTTAAAAAACATACCCAGAGCGGTTTTGTTGACAGTTTCTACTATAAGTTATGTTTGTGTATTTATCTTCTCATCTATAGTTCTTTTTTCTGGATAAGCTATGGTTTGATCTGGCTAGGGACGGCCGCTGAGTTAACTTGGGGAATTGTGTTCGCCGTATTCATTGCTATGAAGTTTATGCAAGAGCAAGAGACGGAGCTTGATATCTCCATGGATCGATTCAAAAGAGATAAAGGTCAAATGATGATGACTCAATCTCATCTGGCCGAACTTGGTGTCATTAGCCGCGGAATGATTCATGAAATCTCTAATCCTCTTACTGTTCTTGCGGCAAAGATTCATTTAATTAAAAAACACAGGCTTTCTCCCGAAGATATTGATGAACAATTAGATGTGATGGAGAGAAGTGTTGATCGCATAAAAAGAATCGTGGAAGGCATGAGGCTCTTTTATCAGACCGACAATAATGGCCATGAAGAGTTTGATCTCAAGGATGTGATTTCAAATGTTCTTCTTTTTTGTGGTCAAAGATTTCAGAACCACGGGGTGAGTATTCGGGTTTATGGTTTTGATCAAGGAATAAAACTCTACTCTCGAAGACATCAGGTTGAGCAGGCACTTTTACAATTACTGAACAACTCTTTTGAAGCTGTTGAGTTCTTACCACAAAAATGGATTGAGATTTCTGCGAAGAAAAC
>DATGND010000295.1:0-12349 GCA_035306925.1 Bacteriovoracaceae bacterium
AAGATGAAACAACAGTTTATTTCCATCTAATTGAAGACTCATTCTCACTCCTTAAAATCACTTGTTTTAGAATCACCTCAATCTGAGCTGGCGTCAAGTCAGGGTCATGGTGAAAATTAAGGAAAATATCTTCTTCGTAGAGAGGAATTTCTTTAGAGGAAGTTGGGCCAAAAAGGGCCACCACTGGTATTTTAAGGGCCTGAGCAATGTGAAGGCCTAGGCTGTCGTGAGTCAAGAGCACTTGTACACTCTGAATCCACTCAATATAGGCATCCAGATTATCAAAGCCCTCCTGCCAACTTACCTTGTAGTCTTGAGATAAACGAGCATGGACTTCCTTCCAATTCTCCTTTCCCCAATCCTTAGTGGGCCACTTCGGTCCGACCTTCCAATTAAGTCCCAGATGACTTTTCTTCCTTACTTCATGAACAGAAAGCACTGGTCGCTCTTGCTTCCACTCTTTGCCCACAAGCTTAAATAGTTTTTGCGGCCAATTAAGATTGGCATTTTGTGCTAAGAAGTCACTTAAACTGAGCTCCTTACCATCAAAGCATCGCAAATAATTTTTACCAATAAACCCAATCGTATTGTTTTTAAGTTGTTTACAAATCTCTTCACTATTTTCCAGATTAATCACCACATCAAAGTCACGGGACTCAATAGAACTCACTTGTTTTTGCCCTTGAAGGAGTCTTTGACTCTCAGGTGAGCTAAACCAAGTCACATCTGCTAGAGCATGAGTCAGTACAGTGGAACGCAGAACATCCCCAAGGCTTACCAGAGGAAGTCTTTCCTCTATGTCAAATGTCTCATGTTGTCCGGTTTTAATAATGAGAAACTTCATTGGCGTATTTTCTTTAAGATTAATCTAATGAAATTAACCCCAACATCCAGGAAAGCGTCAATGCGCATGGCCTTAGACTCTCCAGAATGACGTGGATAAAGATTAAATCCCACTGAAGTTATTTTGGCATTCTCTCTCATAGATAGAATAAGAATTTCAGCATGTGTAAAAAATCTTCGAGAGCTTAAAAGATGACTCGCAGGTAATAATTCTCTCTTAATGAGACTCACACCATTGTAGTAAGGAAGATTTTTTCCGAAGGTTAAATTGAGAATATGAGTAAAGGTCTTTGAGAGAAAACGCCGAACAGAAGTTCTTTTATCCCCCACAAGGTAACTCACAACAATATCGTAATCATTCATCAGATCAAGGGCCTTGGTAACTTCCCCTGGAGCAAGTTCCAAATCTGTAGGATACCAACAATAGTAATCCGTCTGAAGGCGTGAGAGATAATTTCTAATACTCTTTCCCGTTCCGCAATTCACAGGATTATGAATAACTTCAAGATGCTTAAGCTCCATTTCATCTAAAATCTTTTTGGTATTATCAGAACTTCCATCATTGATGACGACAATTTTAAACTCAGAAAGTTTAGAGCTTAGGGCCTTGTGCATTTCCTGCACAGCAAGCTGAATATTATCCTGCTCGTTTAAAGCAGTCATAATCACTGTTAGGGATTTCATTCATTTAAGATTAGCGAGGACTGGGATTTATGACAAGATTTTCCCTCTCAAAGAGAACTCTTTGAGAGGGAAAACGTTATTAGCGAGTTTTTCTCTTGAAGTTCTTATTCATTGTTTTAGCAAAGTAAGCCGCTTTCTCTTGGGCCATTTCATCACTGGCCTTCATAGCTGCTTCTTCTTGAGCTTTAGCTTTAAGCTCTTTCATTGACTTGATGGTTTCGTAATAACTTTCTTTTCTAAAAGAATGAAACTTCTTGTCGTCGGCCGGACGTGCCGTCTTACCAACAATCTTTTGAATCTTTGTAACATTTAAAGTCTTCTTCGGAGAGATGAATTTACGATCAACCACTTTCGTTCCGTGCTCATTCAGACCAAGGGCCTTAAGAAGCTCTTTACGAGTGGTGAAAACGTAACGGCCAACTCCAAGGCTTGCTACGTTAAGACCACCGATGGCCACACGACGAAGCTTATCAACGGTAAGATCTACAGCTTCACAGATTCTTCTAATCTCGCGGTTTTTTCCTTCATTGAGACGGAATTCAAGCCATGTTTTATTTGGAAGTTGCTCAATAACACGAACTGATTTTGGCTTTAAAAGACCTTCTTCAGTCATAACACCCTTACGAATCTTTGCAAGAATAGCTTCATTCACCATTCCGAAAACTTTTACTTCATAAGTTTTCTCTACTTCATACTTAGGGTGCATGATCATGTTAGCAAGATCACCATCATTAGTAAGAATAAGAAGTCCTTCTGAAAGATAATCCAGACGACCTACAGGGAAAATTCTTTGTTTAACACCAAAGATAAGGTCAAGAACTGTTGGACGACCTTCAGGATCAGAAACGGTTGTCATATAAGCACGAGGCTTATTCATCACGATATAGACTTTATCAACAGCACCTACTTCCAGTGCCTGGTCATCAACTTGGATAGCGTCTTCTTCAGGATTAACTTTAGTTCCTAATTCGCGAATCACCACTCCATTAACTTTCACACGTCCGGCAAGAATAAGATCCTCGGCTTTACGACGGCTTGTTACACCACAATCAGCGATAACTTTTTGTAAACGGATAGATAGACCTTGATTTTTCATACAGACTCCAATCTGCCCTCACGGCAGTTTATTAGTTGATAGGAAAAGATGCCTAAGAGTTAGGCATCTTCCTTGGAAATTTCTTCAGTAGTTACATCGTTTAAGAAGCTCAAGTCAAGGTCTAAGTCCTTGGCCTGTGTAATTGCTTCATCAATTGAGAAGTCGAGCCCCTCTAGTTCTTGAGAAGGATCGAATTCTAGCTCGTCTTCAGGGAGGATTTTCTCACCAGTTAGCTGTTCAAAGGCAAAATCCAGGGCCTTTTCAAGCTCCAGAGCTTCTTGAGAAAGATCGGAATTTTCAAAAAGGCTATCAAGTTCATCAGCTAAGTCAGGGGCGTTCTCTGCTTCGATTTCTTCAATCTGGGCAGCTCTTAAGGCCTCGAACTCCTCATCGATCTCAGGAGCATTGTGAACAACATCTGTTACAGAGATATCAACAATTTTTGGCTCTACTGCATTCATTAAAGTCACGGATTCAGCAGAGATCTGGTTTTGTTTTACAGTTTCCTCACGGTTAACAAACTCTTCAAGAATATCGAAGGCCGATTTTCTCTTAACCGGAGCTTCCCCATCAGTCTGAGCTTCAATTTTCTTCTTCTCTTCATTTTTCAGAATGATAGTAAAGTCTGTTTCAGCAGCGATACTCTTAATGCTTTCAGAAAGAGCATCCAGTTCTTCAAACTCATCAAAAGAGAACTTCTTCGCATCAGGCTTGAAAATAACCGATTTAATATCAGTGATTTGTCCAAGGGTATTCTTGGTTGCCATCTCTTCGAGTTCATACTCAGGAGGAAGAGCATCGATATTTGGAAGGTTAAAAACTTCCAGGAATTCCTCAGTCGTTCCATATAAAGAAGGACGTCCTAATTCATCTGAGCGGCCAGTGACTTTTACCAGACGCTTATCCATGAGAGCACGGATAATATGAGAGGAGTCGACACCTCTGATTTTTTCAACTTCAGTTTTAGAAACTGGTTGTTTGTAAGCAATGATAGCAAGAACTTCCAGTGCTGTTGGAGTAAGCACTAGTGAATTCACCTTAAAGAGATTTTGAACAAACTTAGAATAAGTAGCCTTCGTTCTGAACTGATAACCTTCAGCGACTTCCACTAAACGAATACCGTGATGCTTTTCCTCATATCCCGCTTGAAGACGTGAAAGAGACTCATGAATCACACGCAATGGAAGCTCGTTATCAATTTGAGCTTTGATTTTTTGAATAGAAATCGGCTTATCAGACATGAAAATGATTGTTTCAATAGCACCGCAAAGAGTATCAAAGTTGAGACCTGTTCTTGCCTGCCAAAGCATGTCTTCTTGTTCTTTCTCATCAAAATAAGAAACATCCAGTTGAAACTCATCGGTCTGATTCGTTTCTTCAACTTCAGAAATCTCTTTGAGTGCAACTTCTTCAACTGAAAGATCCCACTCGTAATTGATGTCGTTCACAGTCTGTTCCTTTTCTTATTGGATAGGTGCATCTACCGAGGCCATGGCCTCAATAGGTTGTTCTTCTTTATTAGTTTCGCCTTCCGGATCAAAACCATCTGCTGTTTCTACATCAAAGTTCTCTAAGCTTTCTTTAACCTCGATGTAAATATTCCCCTTGTCCTCATTCTGATAGATTTGTAATTTTTTCAGACGGGCAAGCTCCAGGAGAGAAATAAAGGTGATAACTTTATCAATAATTCCTGTTTCATTGCTATCAAGAAGAGAATCAAATTGGGTTGTCTCCCCTTCTTTGAGCATCGTCTTTAAGCGAGTCAACTTCTCTTTAATAGAAAGACGGTCACGCTTAACAACAGTATATTTTCTCTTCTCACGACGGATCAGATCCATCATGGTTTCTGTCAATTGTGTTAAATCAATCGGAGTAAGGATGGAGTTTTCAATGGCCTTACGATCCACCTTATGTTTAACAAAGATCTCATGACCTTTCTTCGGAAGTTCCCAAAGTCTCTGACCAAGTCGCTGAAATCTTTCCAGCTCTTCCAGACGACGAATAAGCTCACCGCGAGTTTGAATCTCAAGACCCATTTCTCCGGCAGAGATCTTAATCGTATTTTGATCCTGACTCTCATCTGCTACTGCTTGGGATTTAATATGAAGTAGAGTGGCGGCCATGAATAAATATTCACCGGCCACATCAAAGTTCAGATCCTGCATCTTCTGAAGATAATCCAGATACTGATGAGTAATGGTCGTTATATCCAAGTCATGGATACGCATCTCTTCTTTCTGCACAAGGTGAAGAAGAAGTGCCAACGGACCATCAAAGCGATCTATCTTAACTAAGATTTCATTCTGATTCATATAAAAACCTTTACCCGCCAAATAATGCTAAAAAGCCAAAGACCGTGGCATTGGCCAAGTACTGGGCCGGTAGCATGAGATATCCAATAGTATGAATCCCCATAAAGCTTAAGGCCATGACCATAATAAAAATAACAGGAGTATAGCGAGCTATTTGTTCGTACTTATAAAGGGCCGGTCCTCTTAAAAAAGAAGATACCATCTTCGAACCATCAAGTGGAGGAAGAGGGATCAGGTTAAAGAAGGCCAGAATGAAATTGATAAACACCGAGAATCTCAGCATTCTAATAGCAATTTCATAATACTCCCAAGTGGCAGAAACATTAACTGCAATCAGGGCCAGAAGCATGGCCGAAAGAGTCCCAACAATAAGATTTGATAAAGGGCCAGCAAAGCTCACCCAGAATATTCCAGCACGAAGCTTTTTAAAATTACGTGGATCAACAGGAACAGGTTTGGCCCAACCGATAACAGCGAAATTAGCAAACGCTGCGATCAGAGGAAAAAGAATAGTTCCGAATAAGTCATAATGAGCTGCTGGATTTAATGTCACTCTTCCTAAATTTTTTGCTGTGGGATCGCCAAAACGATTGGCAACCCAAGCATGGGCCGCTTCATGGACACAAATGGCCAGTAAAAAGCCAGGCACCGAAGAAGCGATATTAAAAAGGATTCCATTTAAATCATTCATTACTAGGTCATATCAAAATCGAAATTATGACGCAAATATAAGTTGAGCGTCATAGTCTTATACGCAGAGCAAAGTCATTAAAATCGTAAAAAGAGACTTACAAAGATCGTTATCTTTTTCATAATAAAGTTATGAACCATATTACTCGTAAGGCCCAAATCGTAGTCGCGACAGAAAGTAGTTCGCGTCAAAACAAATTTCTTTTACTGCAAACCAATCCGGACCGAGGTTCCTATTGGCAGAACTGTACTGGGAAAATTGAAGATGATGAAGACTTCGTCACAGGAGCTCTTCGAGAAGTCATGGAAGAAACGGGTCTTACTAAAGAGAACATAAAAGAAGTCATCGACCTGGAACTTGAGTATCAGTTTCATGATCGTTGGAAAAGAGACGTCATCGAGCGCTCTTACTTAGTCGTAGTAAAAGACCTCTGGCCAGTTGCCATTGATCCTAGTGAGCATCAAAACTTTAAGTGGGTTACTCACTCCGAGCTTCAACCTGATTGCGTGAAGTATGAGGGAAATTTTGAGGCCCTCCAGAAAGCATCTCAAAGGCTTAAAGGGTAATTATGCTTTTCACTCTCCTCTTCTTATTTTTTTCCAGTGCCCATGCTCAAGAACTCTCAGAGCTTAAGGAGCTGTCAAAATATAATAAGAAGACTTCTATCTTTAGCGATAAGAAGCAGGTCAAGGTTAGAAAAGTTAAAAATAAATATGACCCTACTTTTGTGAGAGTAGGACTGGAAGAAATTCTTAGCAGCCCAGAAGAATTAGGAGTGATTAAATCCGGAAGTGTGATTTATCAGATAGAAGATTCTAAAAAGATTTATCTTGATAAAGATATTTTCATTCGCTTTCACCGTCAGCCGGATGAGCAGGGTTTTGAATACATTGTGAGTGAAAATGGAGACATTACTTATAAGGTTAAGACCGAGTACATTCACTCCATTGCTCAAGAAACCAATCTCTATGAACCTCCTCACTCCTATTCAGCAGCTCCGGAAATAAAAAGAATTCATTGGGATGAAAAACTCAATTCAAAATTTGAAGTGAGCTTAGCTGTTTCAAGAGTTGAAGCCCATTACATTGGAGACCTTCTCAATCTTGAAAGTACTCCTAGCGGACAGATGACCCAATTAGGAATGAGTTATCTTGCCGATTGGGACTGGCCAATTAAAGTAGGACTCGGGGCCTATTATCAGGAAGCAAAGTATGATACTGATGGCAAGACCACAGCCTTTCGCTCTTACTCCTTCGGGCCAATATTTAAAACTAAAAGCTTTCATCCTTTTAATATAGAGACAAGAATCTTTACTCAGATGCGCTACTCTCCTATGGCAAAAGTTGATGTTAATATTTCACGTGGTTCCACTTCATTTGATTTTAATACAACGGATTTTCTGGCCGGACTTGAGTTTCCAATGAAAAATCGCTGGGGAGAATTTGTTATATCGGTCTTCACTCACTATCAATGGATGAATTTGAAGAACCAGGAAGAAATCGTAGCAATCGAATCCTCAAATAAAGCGAATCAGGCCTTTGGTTTAGGATTCTCACAGGTGTTTTAAATGTACGTTCTACTTTTATTACTTCTTCCTCTTAAAAGCTTTGCACTGGATGCGGTGATCACGGTGCTGGAAGCTCCTTTGTTTAAAGAGAAAGATACCAATTCTTTTGTGATTCAATATAAAAGAAAGGGAGACATCATTAAGCTTCATCCAAGCCTTAATGCTGATCTTCGCTATGACCACCTAAAGCCTAAAGACTTTCTGGAAGATGAGAAATTTGCCTACAATGAGGATGAGTTCATTCCCACATACGATCGCTTGGGAAACCTTGCTTACGTTCTACGAGACCATATTTTCATCTACTTTGAAGATGAAAGAGAAACACGGCAAATCCCTCTCAAGAAAGACCCTACCGATTATCGCCTGCAGGAACCTCTGCCGGAAACTTATCCACTGCTAAAGAAAACAGGATATCGCGCGCAACTTTACGCCAGTGTTTATCAACCCAATAATGAAAGCTATCCCTATCCATCGGATGTAAAGAACGAGGGCTACACTCTTCCACTCGGAGTAACGTTTAACTTTTTAAGAAGAGCAAGCTTTGATATTCAAGACCGCCTCTACTTTGGTATCACCGCAAACTTTGCAACCCATGAGAACTCTTTCATTCTCATGGCCAATCGTCAGGTCGAAGAGACTTCTTATAAGTTTGGCGTGGGGCCTGTGATTAGTTACGACGCTTACAAGGGCACTAAGAGACGCGTGACCATTATGACCAGTATCCTGGTGAATCTTTTCCATCAATTTGATATCACTCAAAAGGATAATAAGGATCAATCCGAGTCACGCTCCTACCGAGGCTACTCTTTTACTCCTCGACTCTCGGCCCTTTATACTTTTATGGATATCTTTCCTCACTCAGATTTCTTTCTGGGAACAACTCTTGAGTCTGATCTGGCCGGAAATTTTAAAGTGGATCGGGGCTCCCGCTACGATGGTTGGTGGCAAAGTCAGGGCAACGATAGCTTCAGCAGCAAAGCAAATCTCAATGTTTCCGTACACTTAGGCTTACAGATGCGTTACTAAAAAAATATCAAAAAATTGTCTAAAGTTTATACACCCACTGGCGATAAGTAAGTTGAGAGCACAGGAAGTGCATCAACCAAAAGGTACGCCGTACCTTTTTACAACTTAAATGGCCAGGAGGGCAGCATGAACACTCAAACTACACAATCAGTACAAAACAACGTTAAAGATGTTCTTTTCCAAAAAATTGGAAACACATGGTTCATCTTCTCTGAAGTAAACAACGAAGTTGTATATTCAGTAATGCCTGAAGGAATGGACCCTAAAACAACTAAGCTTGAACTTTACGCTATTATCGAAGAGCACATGACAAAAGTTGCAGCTCACAAACGTCGTCGTTCACCAGAAGCTGCTGCTTAATAAAACATGTCTGCCCTAAAGTTTAAAGCGAGTGATCTCTATAAAGACGCTCGCAAAGAACAAGATAAAAAAATCGTTGAGACCCTGATAAAGGATCTCAACGATAAAATAATTAAAGATGAAAAGTTAGCACGAAAAGCGGCTTTGATTCTTGAACAGTGGCTTAAAAAAACTAAGCCTTAAACGCATTAACCGTATCCACAACATAATCAAGTTCTTCATCAGTCATGTAAGCAAAACATGGAAGATTGATTACTGATTGTGAAATCCACTCTGCATTTCCGTGAGAGATTTTTCCACCCAGATGTCCTTCAGCTCCAGGCTGAACACTCATCGCACCTGGATAAACTGTTCCATAACCAATATTGTGAGCTTTTAAATATTCAATAAAGGCCGCACGAGTGTCAGGAGTCATAAGAGCTACTGAAAGATAACCATTTTCAGTAATTCCCTCACCTGGCGCCATCATACGGATAGCAGGGTTATTAATTCTCTTTCTATAGCTTTCAGTGATTTTTTGTCTGGAAGCAATTCGAGCATCAATGTGATCAAGAGAAGCTAATAGAAAAGAAGCTTCATAGGCACCAAGACGTGAGTTCCAACCAATCATGCCGTGATCATAGTGACCAGTACGGCCGTGGTTAAGAAGGATCTTAGCAGTCATAGCAACTTTCTCATCAGTAGTGAATACACCACCAGCATCCCCAGAAGCTCCGAGAACTTTAGCAGGATAGAAAGAAGTTGTTGCTACAGGAGCATTCTTTAAAATGTTTTCTCCATTGATTTTTACATCAATGGCCTGAGCACAATCTTCAATGAGAAGCACACCTTTTTCCTGGCAAAGCTTACGAATGGCCATAGTATCAGGAGAAGCCCAACCATAAAGGTGAACAAGAAGAAGAGCTTTCGGATTGAACTTTTCAATCCCCTCTTTAACACCTTCAAGAGTGAGGTGAAGAGTTTCACGAGAAACATCAAGTGTATAAGGAATAGCACCTACGTTAACGATAGCTTCGAAGGTTGCCCAGAAAGTCATATCAGGAAGAAGAACGCGATCATTCTTCTCTACTCCAGCAGCTCTAAGAGCAAGCTGGATAGCATCTGTTCCATTCGCACAACCAAGAGCATAGTTCGTTTCAGTGTACTTTTTAAGAGCACTCTCAAACTCTCCTACAATTGGTCCACCAACAAAGTGACCGTTCTTTAAAAGTTCAGATGCACGTGTTTGAACAGTTTCAAGGAAGCCAGATTCGTAACGAGTGATATCAATAAATGGTACTTTCATAAAAAAATCTCATTTTGGTTAATAATTGAGCTGAATTCTACTCTCGCCCAGTGACCCTTGTCGAGATGAATCATAAGGTGGGCCTAATAAAAGAATCAAAGACTTACAAAAATAATCACTTTTAGGAAAAAAATTCCTCAGGTTTTGAATTCCTTCTCCGAATAGTTTGGTCAAGAAGGTCACATGGTGTGGCCGTTTGATTAACAACAAGAGCATGGTTGCTCGCACTCAGAGTCCTGAACAAGCTTTGAGATTTTTAAGGAGGAAGTTTATGTATCTAACCGGAGGGTAGTCTATGGGTTTCAGAATTAACACAAACGTTGCTTCAATGCAGGCGCAAAATTCACTGAGCAAAGTTAACCGCGAGACACAAGAAAGTTTTGCCAAACTAAGCTCAGGATCGAGAATCACTAAGGCTGCAGACGATGCTGCAGGACTGGCGATCTCGGAGAAATTGAAGTCAACTATTCGCTCTGCTCAGCAGGCCAATAGAAACGCGAATGACGGTATCTCTATGGTTCAAGTAGCCGAGGGTGGTTTGAATGAAACTTCAAACATCCTAACTCGTATGCGTGAACTTGCTGTGCAAGCAGCTTCAGATACTGTAGGTGATGTTGAAAGAGAAATGACAAACCTTGAGTATCAACAGTTAAAAGATGAGATGGAACGTATCTCTCAAGTGACAGAATTTAACGGGATTAAACTGTTAAATGGAACGGGAGATAAGGTAGAGTTCCAAATCGGTACTGGTAATGATGCTTTCAAGGATCGCATTGGTTTTGAACCTGGTCAGTTGAATGCAGGAGTGGATGCTCTAGGAGTTGAAAGTTTATCTCTCGCTACTAAAGCAGGTGCTCAAGAGTCGCTGACTTCTCTGGATAAAGCCATCGAAACAGTTTCTGGTCAGCGTGCGGTACTAGGTGCTTTACAAAACCGCTTAACGTCGACTTCAAACAATTTGCAGATTTCTGTTGAAAACATGAGTGCTGCAAACAGCCGAATCCGCGATGTGGATTATGCTGAAGAGACTGCTAAACAGGCCAGAAACCAGATTATCGGAGCGGCCGGTACTTCAGTACTTTCTCAGGCCAACATGAATGGTCAGAACGCTCTGAAATTAATTGGCTAAGCCTTTGAATTTTAGTCCACAAAGCCCTCGGGAAACCGGGGGCTTTTTTCATTTTACTGCCCTGTGTTTCTTTGCTACTAAGTGTGCATGACTACCGAAAAACCTGCTAAAAAAACCATGGAAGATAACTTCTGTTATCGCCCCGACTTCAAATACTCTCACGACAACCCTTATCACGATAAGCTGGCGGTCTTTGATTCCTTCGTTTTACGAGATGAGGAAGCTGAAACCAATGTTGGAAAGTGGAATGAGCAATTCGGAAATAATAATCCCATTGAAGTGGAGATTGGTACGGGCTACGGGGAATTCATGCTGGAATATTGCCAGAAGAATCCTGAGATTAATTTCATCGGCCTTGATCACCGCTTTAAAAGAAGCTACTCCCTTGCTCAGAAGCTCTCAAAGCTTGAACACAAAAACTTCCGCTACCTTCGCGCTCGTGGGGAACGCATTGAATTCATGTTTGATGAGAATGAAGTTCAGTCGGTATTCTACTTCTTCCCTGATCCATGGCCAAAGAAGCGTCACCATAAAAAAAGACTTTTTCAAAAACCATTTCTCGATGCCTGCCATAAGATTCTTAAACCAGGCGGCACCCTATTTGTAAAAACGGATCACGATGGGTATTATGAATGGATGCTGGAAGAATTAAAGAATGAAACACGTTTTGAAGTTCTTCTCCAAAGTAAAAATCTTCGTGAAGAATATCCAGATCATTTTCTCTCTCAGTTTACTACTAAGTTTGAGAAAATATTTTTAAGCCAAGGAACTTTGATTAAAAGTATCGTTCTCAAAAATATTAAGGGTTAGGAATGTCTCTTGAGCTACTAAAAGACCGCATTCGAGAAACGCCTGTTTCACTGATTATTGGTCAGCTCATCCCTCTTACCAAAAGAGGAAGTAATCTTGAGGCCATTTGTCCCTTTCATGCTGATACCAAACCCTCATTAAAAGTTAATGACTCCAAAGGTCTCTACAAGTGTTTTGCTTGTGGTGCCGGTGGAGACGCTATTAAATTTGTTCAAGATTTTAAACATCTTGATTTTATCGAAGCTCTCAAAGATATCGCCAATACTTTAGGTCTACCTTTTGAAGAGTTTCAGAAAGAAAAGAAAAAGAATCCTCGTTTGGAGATGGCCCAACGAGTACTCAACGCTTCGGTTAAGCTTTATCAGAAAGCGGCAGGAGTTCAGAAGGAAGCTTTTGAAGCTTTTTTAGCGAGAAGAAAACTCAATCAGGATTCCGTCACCAATTATCAAATTGGCTACGCTCCTCCTCACAATGCTCTCTATAATTATCTGCAGACTATTCCTGCCAGCGAACGAGAGCTGGCCATTAAGGTCGCTCTGGAAATTG
>DATGND010000296.1:0-5719 GCA_035306925.1 Bacteriovoracaceae bacterium
GATCTCGGCCTGGAACAACCCTTTAAATAAAACATTATTGCAGGCCTATCGACACAATGATCTAGGTAGTGACTTTAGAGATAGTTTTACCTCCATCGAAGAAATTAGTACCGATAAGTATAACGGGTTTTATTTAGTCCATAATGATGATTGGCCGACTTCCAAAGAATCTTTAGGAGTCACCATTCTCATGGGAAGAGTCAACAACCATGGCGAATTCATCATTGAAGAAGCCGACATCTTAATCAGAGATACAAATTATGACTTTAAAACCGTAGTCATCCATGAATTAGGTCATTATATGGGACTTCAACATCGGCCAGAGAGAGAATCCGTAATGTTTGGTTCTATTACGTCTGATGAAAAAAAACATTCCCCTATTGCTGTTGATCTGAAAGTCTTGGCAAGACTTTATAATCTATCCTATGGAGTCACTCCTAGTTCGCCAAAGGATCTTTCTGTCCCTGAAGGTAAAGGTCAATTACAAAGAGTGATTATTGAATTAAGTGCCGACATGAACTGCCGGCACTATCTAGATGGAATGGAAATCCACTCCCACAAGATTAATTAAAGCATATTGATGAGTTCTGTTTGTGACAGAGGTTTATGGATAGGATGCGCTCCTTCTTTAAACCATCCACGACGACGACGTGGAACAATGTCTCGGTCATTCATAATGAATTGTGAGAACTCCTGTTTAAATGACTTTCCATAGAAAGCTTCCATCTTCTGCATGAACTCTTCTGTAAAAAGAGGTTTAAACTTTTCGTTGGCCAGAAGGTCGGCCAGGAAAGGTTTAATATCCCCTAACTTATAATTCATATGTCCAATGAATCTACTACCATAGTCGTAAGCATTAACGTTGGTCCAACGAGTATAGTAAGGCTGATTACCCATTCTTGTCTGGAAGTCTAGCTCAGGGAAATTTGGATAACCTCTGTCACGCCAAGTAGCGATAGCCTCATCGATCCAGCCAGCATTACCATTGGCCGGCATAACACCTCGACCAAAAAAAGAGTGAGTTAATTCATGACCTAGGGCCCCCAGACTGGTTACCGCTGCTCCAGCGTACTCCATTCCTCCACCGCCATTAGGGCTTTGTGCGTACACAATAAGATTGGGATGAGGGTATTTGCCGTAGTCATTTTCAAGTTCATTAATAATTTTAGTGGTCGCCGCTTTAAAATTGGCCAGCTCTGTTTCTGCGTTAGGGCCAGCTAGAGTATAGACAGTTGTTGGGATCTTATTTCCAAACTTAGAAGCAATTTCAAAGTTCAGGACCTGTACATTTGAAGTTGGAGTCACGTGAAAATAGATTGAAGAAGAAGTGAAGTATTTTGGAAATTCAATCTCATAAATATTAGGAGCAATTTCTTTTTTAGTCCCGTTGGTAAAAATAGAATGAGGAACCTTGGCCCCCACAAGATTAACGATAAACTTCATCTTCACTCTATCAAACTCAAAATTGGCAGGAAGATAGCGCTCAAGTAAACCGCGGTTATCAATATCTGAATTCCAGAAAGCAGAACGTACACCACCTGCCCCAAACTGAGCAGGAACTCCTCCTCCTCCATAGTTTCGTGAACCGAGAGGTACTTCTACGGTCATCTGATGGTCACCAACTGCGACTTGTTCGCCAGGGATTCTAACCTGGGTTTCTCCTTGAGGAGTTTTGATCTCCATGTGTCCAACCTGCTTACCATTTAAAGTCACATTGGTTGGTCTTACGTAGGAATCAAACACTGGAAAACCAGCTTCTGAAGCATGAAAATTCATAGTGGCGACAGCATGGGCACGACTACGGTTAATGTCATAGGTAATTTGGTAGGTAACTTCTTTGTAATTTACAAAGACTATTTTTCTTCCTGAAGCATTAAACGATTTAGGCTTATGGGCCTCATCATGAGAACTTGCTACTGCTAGCGCAGAAGCAAAGAGCATACAACCTAGTAGTAATTTCATAGCGGACCTCCAAAATTCGGGCCATCTAAACATGAATCGCTTTTAAAGGCTACTTTTGTGATTCTAAAGAAAGAAAGAGTGTAAAAAAGAAAGGGCCCCGGAAAGGGGCCCCGTGTAAAAATTATTGTCTTGTGCGAGAAGGGGCCTTGGATTGTTTAGTCTGGGCCTTTTTCTTCTCTTTTTCTTTCTCATCCATAATGGCAGAAAGTTTTTTACTTACTTCATTGAGTTCTTCCACTAATTTATCTTTGATAAGTTGCGGAGATTTGAGGATCTTTTTGAACTCATTAAGGGCCTTAGTCTCTTCTTTAATAAGAAGTTGACGCTTTTCAACCTCTTCCTTAGTCATACGATAGATGGCCATATCAGCAAGATACTCAGCATAAATAAATTTCTGCTTTGTCAGATAGCTAATATAGTCCTTGCGGTTAGCTTTCTTTTCCGCAATAGCGTAATGCTTCTCTTTAATAAAGCGAATGATCTCGTTGTTCTTATCAAGACGTTCCTGATATTCCTCAATGAGAAGCTCATAGCGACGCTTAACAACCGCAAGACGCTGAATGGTAAAGACCTCAAGGATCTCTTCCGCAGTATGGAAAACCTTAACACCTTTTTCAGTGATCAGAGTGTAGTTCGGAACGATGGATGAACTAACCCCCATTGTTTTCTCAACTTCTTCTAAGCTTGGAGTTTGACCACGCTTGAAAACAAGCTCGATATTGATGGTATTGTCCACGGATGAATCGATGTAATCCTTAATGAAGTCATTATCCATGAACTTATTGAGGTGACGATAAATCTTAGTGGCATCATACCCTTTCGGAACTTCGGTAATAAAAATCTTTTCGCCGATTTTCTTGAACTCCATACGAGTGATGATTCTACCTTTTTCATCAACTTCGACATGTCCGGAATAATATCTAAAGTATGGTTTAATCTTTTTAATTTTTCCTGTCTGGATAAATGAAATCATCGATTTCGCAATATCCACATGGTTAAAACTTGGAATGACTGAAGAGAATCCTGTTCCAATTCCTTCAGCTCCGTTAAGAAGCATAATAGGAAGTTTTGGAAGCAGTCCTACTGGCTCCATCACTTTTTCATCATAGTTAGGAACCATTTGAACCTGGTTCATATCGTCGAATAAAAGGAGTTCGGCAACCTTTCCAAGCTTGGCCTCAATATAACGGGCAGCGGCCGCTTGCGGCTCCATTCTTTCTCCGAAATACCCTTTTTTATCAATCAGGGGATAATTGTTAGAGAAAGCATAGTCTTGAGCAAGGTTTACAATGGACTGCTCTACTGAAGCAGGCCCGTGAGGGTGAAGAGTCAGTACCAGCCCTGTCAGGGAACTCACTTTAACAAGTCCTTTATTGGAGTTCTTCCATAAAGTGAAAAGAATCCGGCGCTGTGAAGGTTTAAGCCCATCTTGCAGATAAGGAATCGCCCGATCCATCAAAGTATAAATTTGATATGTTCTGTATTCCTCTTTGACGAGGTCATGAAGAGGAATAGCACTCATTGAATGGAGTGATTGAGTTTCTTTAGTCATTAAGCCCTCGCCCCTTTAGCTTTTGCTTTAGCTTTACTTTTTTTATTTCCTGCGATGATGTTATCAAGATCAACTTCAACTGTATCTGAATCAATCAGAAGGTCTTTACGAAGTTGGGACTCTCTTCCAAAACAAGTCTCAAGCATGGCCTTTGAAGCTTTAAGATCATTAACAGCAATCTTAGTATATTCTTTGCGGCTCAAGACGTGTTTAAAGGCTTCCTGGCTCATTTCACCAAGTCCTTTGTTTCTCATGATCTCGCGAATTTTTATATCTTTTCTATTTTTAAGCTTCTCCAGCTCATCAGGAGATTCACAGTAAATAGTTCCTTTATCTGTAACCACCTCAAAAAGAGGGGCCTTAGCAATCTGGATCATGCCCATGTCAAACATTTCAGGCCAGAACGTAAAAAAGAAGTTAGTAAGAAGAGTGTTAATGTGACCACCATCCACATCCGAGTCCGCTAAGAAAACGATCTTGGAAAAGCGAAGTGATTTTGGATCGGCCTTCTGACCAATGGCCAGTCCCACGGAACTCATGATGTCAGCGAACTCCTGATTCTCAATAACTTCTTTAATAGAAGCTTGAGTCACGTTCATAGGCTTACCTTTAAGAGCAATTCCCCCTTGATAAAGCTTGTCTCGAGCTGAGCGAAGCCCACCAATGGCCGAATCTCCCTCACAAATAAAGAGGGTACACTTAGAACGATCACGGCGCTCGTTTGCATCCAGAAGTTTTTCAATACGAACTTTTTTCGACTTACGGGCAAGCTTAGAAGCATCTTTAAGGTCACTTGCTCTTTGACGAGACTTGGCCCTTTCCATGATCAGATCAAGAAGCTCCTTATTCTTTCGCATAAACTTATCAATTCCCTCACTCATAAAGCCTTCAATAGCTTTTTCTAAATGAGTATCACGAACAAGTTTACGTTTAGTCTGCGATTCAAAACGAGGGTTTGGCATGATGATACCAATCACAAACGTCATACCGGCAAGGATATCGTTATCAACCAGTGTTAACTTATCTTTCTTGGCCGATCTCTCAAGCTTTTCTTTAATGGCATTGATATATAGACGCTTGATACGGTCATGATGGAAACCACCGTCATAAGTAGGAGTCGAGTTAACGAAAGAAATGATTCTTTCTTTCTCGTCTGAATCCTTATCAAAGGTCATAGAAAGATGAACATCAATCTTTCCCTTCACCTTTTTATTTTTAACGTTCATCGTTTCAAAAATATAAGTGCTTTCCCCAAAGAGTTGGGCCGACTCAGAATCAATTCTCTGAGCTAATTCATAAAGGCCTTTCTTATAGAGATACTTCTCGTTATTAAAATAGAAAGTAAGCCCTGGGTTGTTATAGGCCAGGTCGATAATACGCTTACGAAGAAGCTCACGATCAATTTCTTGAGACTTATAAACTTCTTTTGCCAGAGTAAGCTCAATCTTAACTCCTGATGGTCCTTTGAAAGGCTTCTCTTTCGTTTTTTTAATCTTTAGAGCACCATCGAGGAATTCATAAGTTTGTTCTTTTTTAGAGTTGTAGTGACGAACTGTTGCGCGGAAAAGATCACTGGTCAAACAAGTCGCACTTGCCCCAAGTCCGTTCTGCCCTAGAGTACGGTAAAGAAATCCTTTTTCATCGACTTCTTCGTCTTTAAACTTAGAACCAGTTCTAAACTCTGTATAAACGTCTTTAATTTTATTAAGAGGAAAACCAATTCCATTATCCGTAACGGTAACTAACTTATTGTCCTCAGAGAGAGTGACACGAATTTCAGTAACATGACCTCGGTAGAATTCATCGATACTGTTATCAAGGATTTCTTCAATGGCCTTTGACTTGGCCTGGTGAAAGTTTACCTTTTTGAATTCGAGAGTATCCCCGGTATAAAGATAGGTGTCTAACTCTTCAATATCGTTACTTCCGAAAACCAATGTAACACGGTTTCGACAATGCCAGCGCTGGTCTTTGCTTTCAATTAAAGCTTCCTTAACCTTTGCGCCACGGCGCTTCACTTCTTCAATGGCCATGGTCGTCGCTCCTTTAATGTTGCTTGCAAGAAAATCAATAGGATAAGATTAAGGTTATCTAGAACACTAGGTCAATAAATGAGAGCACACTTTTTTTATCTTCTTTTCATCTTCACTGTAATTTCACCCTTAGAGGGTTACCCCGCATTCAATAGTTCTTCTTTACCCCGAG
>DATGND010000297.1:0-4724 GCA_035306925.1 Bacteriovoracaceae bacterium
GAAGCGCGATGAACTTATTCCTATTAATAAGACATTTGATCTAGGAGACATTCTTCCCCTAATTGATGCAATCCCAAAGGGAAAAAAGAGATTTGTCACATACGAATATCTTCTTATTAAAGACTTTAATGACAGTGATGAGGACGCTCACGCTACCGGAAGACTTCTACAAGGTAAAAAGGCCTTTATCAGCCTTATTCCCTTCAACCCTTTCCCAATGGCCCGTTATCAGAAGCCAGAGACACATCGCATCGAACGCTTTAAGTCCATCCTAGATCTCTATAAAATCCCTACTTTAGTACGTGTCACAAAGGGAGATGAGATTTTAGCAGCTTGCGGACAGCTAAACACAGGACTTAAAAATTCAAACTCAAGGTAAAATCTTACAAAACCTGTCATTTACCCTCTTGCCAAATTCTTTTTGTTGGATGTAAAAGAAACTTCAATAAAAATCGCCGTTTACCCCGGCCCCCAAATTTGTCCAATCCTTTGACATTTGTCTTTTAGTTTTTCACTTGCGTTTGGCATGTAGCTGAAATTGCATCCTGAAAACTTGTCATGGAAATTGCATTAAGTGGTCTAGCTTAAGGGAACTTCTAGATCAAATTGTATAATTTACACATAGTTGCAAATAGATCTGAAGTTTATCTGGCACTGCGCTAAAATTCGACAAAAATTGGGACACTTTTTTGAGAGGTTCATGTGATGAAAATCAAAAGTCAGCGTCGTAAGCTTCAACCTTATGACCCAAATCAAGGCTTTATTGGCAGTGTAAAAGTAGATGTGGCCAACTACATCTTCTCATCTAGAAGAAAAAGGCAGGCCTATAAGCACTCCCGTCCATTGGTGAAGAATCTACTCTCCCGCGAAGTATCCGTTCACTTGAAGGAATCAAAGAATCTCACACGCTTTATTCGTAAGAGAGATCTGACATTCCAGAAATCAGATGAGAATGGTAACTACAAGATTTTTACAGTTCCTTGTACAACGACAATTGTCCCCCTACAGAAGTCTATGTTCAACTCGATTGAGAAAGCGGCCCAAAGCCTCATCGTTTCTCTTCGATGTGTAATACAAGATATCTATGGTTCGAAATCAGTGAAGGATTCAGGATTTGTAAAATCACTTCCTGCTGATATCAGAAAGATTTTTATTCAGGCCATTCACGAATCACCAAACTACTTCCCACAACTTCATCACCCAAATATGAAGAAGTATCCTTTCTTTGATAACGTGGGACTAGATCTGGTTTTAATTGAAGACTTCATTGAGCAATCAAAGAACTTTGAAGATTATTTAAAGAATAATAAGTTTGATAAAATCCCTCACCTGCCTTTCAAGATTTTAGAACTCAATGCCGGAGCTCCATCTGGTGCTTCCAACAACATGAACGTTCTTGAAGGTCATTATGAGCAAAACCCTGAGGTTCTGGATTCTCTTGGCAAGATGATGCCAAATGATCACTTCCAGGTTCTCGCTGAAACCTATAAATCCCTAGGGGAATCCTGGACAGGAATTACTGATGGTATTCAAGTGATTCTTCCTCCGGGTGGATTGAATGGAGCTGCTCCAGAGATTCATAACCTGGCGGCCTACTCAGGACTTGTTTATGCAGACCCTGTTCAACTATTCCAGGATGAGAACGGTTATATCCGTCTAAGAACAATTAATGGTTCTAACCCAATTGTGACAGCTATCTATTCTCGTATTAATGCTGATTCAGCATTGTTTGATATTGATCGCGGTATCATCCTACGTGACCCTGATACTAATGAGCCGATTTACCTTCGTGACTCTTTAAAACTCGGTAAAGATGGTGAAGCTCCTCTAGTGCTTGATGTTGATGGAAAACCAATTCCTCTTCATTCAGACTACGCCGTTCCAGGACTTCTGGATGCTATCTTAGAGAAGAAGATCTACATGGGTGGGTTAAACCGTATTCTTGATAACAAGATTATTCTTGCGGCCCTTACAACCTATGCTCCAAAATACTTTGCTAAACGACTCAAAGAACTGGGCTTAAGCACTAAGGGAGCAAAGATTACTCCTCCGGATACTCTTCCTCCTCAAAAAGAGTCAGTGAAAATCATTGAGAAGAATCCAGAGGAATGGGTTATTAAAGCACCAAACCTTTCTGGTGGTTCCGGCATCTATATTATGAAGACTCTTTCTCAAAAAGACAGAGAAGAAGTTCTCAATATGATCCGTAAAGAACCTACCCACTATGCTTATCAAAAGCTCGTGAAAATTGCCCGTATCCCTGTTGCCATGAAAGATAAGCAAGGGACACGCTTTGCCAACCTCGCTGCCGATATTCGACTATGGGTATTCTACGGTGGTGGTGACAAGGCCCTTCCGAAGATGACTCATAATGCTCTTGTTCGTTACGCTCCGGAAGAGAAAGGGCCAATGAGCTCAATTGTGAACACTTCTAAAGGTGGTGGTTACGCTCCATTCGTCGTTATCGACGATATCGGAACCGATGAATCTGTAAGTGCTGCGGAGTTTATTAAGCCTAAACATCCAGCTCCTCTTCAAACACATCTGCCGATGTTTGTTGCCGCTCAATTAATTCAAGTTGCACGACTTACTTCTGAGATTTATAAATCTCTTAAAGAAAACACGGCCGATAGCTATACCCTTTTAGGTCTTGCTCTATCACTTAAAACGCAATGTCGTGAAGTTTTAAGCTTCTTAAACCCGCGTGCCATCGAGCCGATCTACAAACTTATTGATTACCTGGAAGCAAAACAAAATTCACCAATGATTGCTTCTTACTTTGATCTTATTAACTCTAATCAGATTAGATTAGTAAGCACTCTTGAATCTTTAGAGAGAAGAAATAAACTTCCAAAAGGTTTCAGAGACCTTATGGATCAGTTGCAAGTTCTGGATATGGATATTGTTTACCAGAACTACACAGAAGAACATCGTAAGCAAGATAAAAGGATTCTCAGAAATCTAAAAGTCATGCTGAAAGAAAAAGCTAAGAACAATGCTAAGCTGACAGCCGAATACAAAGAACTGGTCAACATCTTAAAATCCAGTATTGATGCTAGTTTTGAGAGAGAAGTTATTAAAGGTCGCTCGGCTCAAAACCTTATGAAACTCATCGAAATTTTCATGAACACAGTTCGTGAAAGGCTTCAGGATTCTGAGAAGGCCATTGAGTTTTCTAAACTCTTTGACTTAAAAACAACTCATCCTGAGCTTAAGTTTGAAACATTCGGCTTAACAGAAGAAAGCCTCAAAAAAACCTCGGGTTTCCTGACATCTTCTCAAAGAGAAATGGCCACTGGTGAACTCCTCACTGAGTCTGACTACATTTCTCCAGAGCTAAAAGCTGCTCGTAAAGACTGGATGAAAGTGGAAGCTGAAGCGAAGAAAGTACCTCTGGAAAAGAGAGAGAAATTCTTGAAGTCCATGAGAGCTCAGCATTTTAAAAAGTATCCAATTCTTGCTCGCATGACTGAAATCATGAACAGCAAGAATGTTAAGATTAAAGATATCATTGAACTGATGCCTGCTCTTCCGTATGCGAAGTTTAACCTTGAGCAGTTTGCCAAGAAGCAAGGTCTTCGTCTTGAAGATATCTTCACTAGAGAACTTACACCAAACAAGATCTCTATTCTTTCATCAAAGAAGATCAGAGAGAACCATCTTTCTGCTCAAGAGCATGCAGGTGAGTGTTTTGCGAAGAAACGTAAATCTCACGGACTTTTCTCCGACTCAGATATCTTTATCTGGGTTCGAAAAGAACTAGATCCTCTGACTCAGATCTATACAGCTGGACACGAAGTGATTCACTTCCACCAGATTGAAGAAACTACAAAAATGGAAGCTCGTGCCCTAAGCGATGGAGCTATTGCTCAGGCCTACTTCCTGAACTTCTACGGCAACTTCTTAGGAATTTCTGCTGCATCTTTAGAAGGATTATCCGTAGACGTAAGCCTTGAGAGACAACCACTGTATGGACTTGCAGATAGAATTGTTCCGTATTTCTTCTCAAGTGTGATCACCGAGATTCGTAACGGTATCAACGCTGATCGCCTAAGCTATGAAGAGGTTCTCAATAAGTATGGTTCACTCTTTGGCTATATGATGCCAAATTCGAACCAGGTAAAAGTTAAGGCATTACAGGAAATTCTTCCGGCACTGGAAAATGCTAAGAATATCCGCTTTGCTAAAGAAATTGGCCTAGAGATTTCTTGGGATGAGATTCGTTCGGCCATGCCGAGTGCAAACGATTATCAAATCAAGACACTGGGTAACAAAGTAATGAAGGCCATTAAGAAGGCCAGCCCTGATTACGAAGCTCTGATTGCCATTGGTAACCACCAATTCTACGGAGTGAGTTTCCCAAGAAAGTTTGACTTGAAGAGAACTCTAACTTTAAGGCCAATTCTTTCAACAATTTCGTTAGGAAGTAGTTACAACCAAACTCAACAACAGCAACAACAGTAATTATTGTTATGAAAATAGAATTCCTAACCCAAGAAATTCAACAAATCTTCCCTTATCTTGAAAGTATATCTCAAGATAAGGAGGGATTTCGAACCATCAACAATGCTTTTGGTTATAGTGGATATAAGGGAGACTTTCAGGGAGAAGAAGCTGAAATATCTCTTGCCATCATTCTTGGAGGGACGGGTTTTATTTTAAAGCGGTCCTTCTTTAACGAAGGAATAAAAGTTAATCGCTTTGATCACTTCAATATTGAAGGT